>JAFGOU010000166.1 GCA_016926315.1 Chitinispirillaceae bacterium | reverse complement strand
TTACTGGAACCTTTTATCGCGCGAGCGCGACGCACGTGCCGCATGGGCCGCAATCGAGGCGGACCTGTACACCGGCAATGCGGAGCAGGCGGTAAAAAGGATCAACACGCACCCGATTCCGGACGAGCTGGGGGCTGCCCTGCTGCTGCGGATTTTGCGCAAACTTAAAGAGACGGGAGATGCGGCGCGTATCGTAGCGACCGTTGAGGACCGGGGCGCACAACCCTGCGAGCCCGAGTGCAGGTATCGGTATGCCGAGGCACTTGCGGCAACGGGAAATACCGCAAAGGCGAGAAGGTTGCTGCTCCAGTTGCTGCATGACGTTCCGTCCGGCGTTTTTTCACAGAAAGCGCGCATTCTGCTCGCACAACTGGGCGGTCAAAGTTAGTACTGGTTCCCCGGTGCATTATTATATACAATTATACGGTATCCAGGCCGGCGAATCCGGAAATTCGAAACCGCCCTTCTTACGGAAACGGGATATCTCCGCGAAGGAGCATATCGGCAGCGGAACAAGAGCCTGAACCGTCGCCGTCGAGGTTATAAACAAAGGAGTCATGGACAATGAGCATCAGATGGGTAAAAAATATCGTGATCGACGGCGTCAAAAGCATGGTCGAGATACAGATCGGTGACCGGCGGATCGGCGACAAGTGCTATACGCGGATCAACACCGAAACGGAAGTCTGGTTTGAAACAAAATTTGACAAACGCGACAAGATAATCGAACAGGGGAGGGACCTGCTTAAAAAGCGTCTTGAGGGCAGAAAACTGACGTACCCTGACGGCACCGCCTTTGACTGGAGCTGAATGCGTGGGAAAAAAATACGTCATTATCCACGGTCACTTCTACCAGCCGCCGCGTGAAAATCCCTGGATCGACGTCATCGAAACACAGTCTTCGGCAGCGCCCGCGCATGACTGGAACGAACGCGTCTACGACGAATGCTACCGTCCAAACGCCTTCTCCCGCCTGCTCGATGCGCAAGGCGCGATAGTTGACATACACAACAACTACCTGAACATGAGCTTTAATTTCGGTCCGACGCTTTTTTCATGGCTCGAGCAGGTTCACATCGCCACCGCCCGGCGGATCATAGAAGCGGACGCGGCAAGCGGCGCGGCGCTCGACGGCCACGGGAACGCGATAGCCCAGGTCTATAACCATATCATCATGCCGCTTGCGTCGGAGCGGGACCGGCTCACGCAGATACGATGGGCAAAACATTTTTTCCGCACCCGTTTCAAGCGAGAGCCGGAGGGGATCTGGCTTGCCGAGACCGCCGTCAACAGGGCGACGGTAAGGTGTTGTATCGAAGAGAATATCCGGTTTATCGTCCTGGCGCCAAGCCAGGCAGAGGCGTGCAGGCCGCTTGACGGCAGTGCCCCATGGATTCACGCGCCGCAGGGTATCGACCTCCGCCGGCCGTACCGTCTCTTTGATGCCGACGAGTCCGGACGCAGGACCGGAAGTTTCATCGACGTGTTTTTCTTCGATGACGTTCTTTCCCGCGAGGCAAGTTTCGGCGATCTGCTCAAGGACGCACACGTTCTGGGAAGCAGGATCAACGCGCTCTACGACCGCCGCAACGAAGACCAGACGGTGGTACTTGCCACCGATGGAGAGACCTTCGGGCATCACAAGGCGTTCGGTGATATGTGTCTGGCCTATTTTTTCAAGAAAATCGCGCCGGAACTGGGTATCACGCCGGTCAACTTCGGGTATTATCTGTCAATTAATCCTCCACGGTACGAGGTTACGTTAAAAGACGCGTTTGGCGAGGGCACTGCGTGGAGCTGCGCTCACGGCGTGGGAAGATGGGCCCGTGACTGCGGCTGTTCGACCGGCGGAAAACCTTCCTGGAAGCAGGCCTGGAGGGCTCCGCTTCGCGCCGCATTGACTGAGCTGCAGGAGCGCATTGACCGGGAATACGAGCGGAACCTGCAGCGTCGCGGGGTGACCGACCCGTGGGAGCTTCGTGACGCCTATATCCGGCTGATTGACGACCCGTCGTACGGAAAATTCGCCGGGTTTGTAGGGAAGCATACTGGCGGCTCATCCTTTCCGCGTGCGGACGTCCTCGCGGTCAGGAAAGCGCTGGAAGCCCAGAAATACATGCTTTTTTCCTTTACCTCCTGCGGGTGGTTTTTTGCCGACATCAGCGGCATTGAGGCGATGCAGAACCTGGCCTATGCGATGCGTGCCATTCAGCTTGGTATTCCGGCCGACCAGCAACCGGAGGTCATCGCCAGGCTGCTTGCAGCCCTTGAGCAGGCGAAAAGCAATCTCCCGCGTACCAACGGGCGCTCTCTTTTCGAGAAAAAAATTCGTCCCTTTGCCGACCATGAGCGGCTCATCGCCTTTACCGCGGTGGTGGACAAAATCGTATCGATCGACAAATCGGACAACGTGAGGATTTTCAGGTACGATGTATCGCTTCGCCGGTTCTGCGCCGTTGAGAGCGGCTTGCTTTCATACCATGGATACCAGGTGGGTCTCGAAAACAGTATGACCGGGGAGGAAAGCAGTTGGGCGGTCCTGATCTCCCACCGCGAATGGGCCGAAATGAGAGGATGGGTGGTTGCCGCGGAGCGTTTTGGGAAGAAACTCAACGCCGGCGTGGAACCCGAAGAGTGGATGAAACACCCGGAGGTCGTTTCACTGACGTTGACCGATATCTTCCAGACCTCCCGTGAAACGATGGTCGACTATATCCACCAGAACATTTTCAAGGACACCTATGTGCGGTTTTCGGCCTGGATGCAGAAAAACGAGCAGGAGCTTGATTTTCTCTCCCGGCTCGATTTTCCCCTGGCCTCATACTGCATGGCCCCGCTTTCGTTCGTCTATAATCAGCAGTGGAACCATCTTATCCGGAGGCTGGAACACCGCGGCGATGAGGAAGAAGTCGCGGCAAGGCTCAGGGACCTGTTCGCGTTGCAGAAGCAGTTTAAGATTACCTATGACCTCAAAGAGGGGGCAGGGTTGCTCGAACGGATCATTATCATGGAGTTATCGGCGCTGTCGATTAAATTCGATGCCGCGACCTGTGAACGTATCCGTTACCTTCTTACGATCGTTGACCGGTTTAAAATCCCGGTGTTGAAACACAAAATGGAGGATGTGTTCTGCCCGATCCTGAATGGCCCCATAACGGCTATCTATAATGAAGTTCAGCGTCTTGCCGCGATGGATAAACGGTCATCAGCGGAGGAACGGGAGCTTTCCGAAAAAAAAGCGATGGTGGTCACCCTCGTCCAGTTTGCCCGCCGGATGAATTTCAGTACCGGATTATTTACTCTCTGATCCTTGGTTACCGTATAAAAATCGAGGGCCCGGTTAAAACCGGGCCCCCATAGGTCCTCCCTGTTCCAGCGGGAGAGGGATTTTGCTGGAGGAGGAGAACACTAATCTTGCTCTTCAACGGATACTCCTGTGCCACTTGATCCGGCAGATTACCGCCTTCAACCGGTCTACCATAATATAGTCCATAATGCCCTGAAGCGCAAAACAAATATTTCCGGTGGTCCGTGGTATACAAAGAAAAAGTTGCATTTAAAAACTGGCAGAGATATATTTATCATTGGATGACGTGTAAAAAGGCAATGCGCGGCGAAACAACGGACGGGTACCGATACCAATGACCGAGATACATCCGATTTTCTGGTTCGTGCAGCTCTTCGTATTTTTGTTGGGCGTTTCTCTGGGACACAGCATCATTATGCTCAAGATTCATCGCGAGGAGAACAGGAAAAAAGAGCTCGAACTCGCGCTTATGGATAAGCGGTCCGACCTGCTCTCAAACAGCAAACAGATCGCCCATGACCTCGAAGAAGTGCTTTATAACGCTAAAGTCCGGCAGGAAATCGACGATATTCTTAGAAAAAGCTGAACCTTTCGCATAGAGACCCGTTTTTCATCTCCCCATCCCGTCCACCTCCCCCATCTTTTATCAGCCATCCCGTTATGGAGCGGGATTCAGGCAATATCTGGCGGTGACCGGACGATATACTGGATAAAGGTCATGACGTCGGTATCTCGGGGGCTTTGAGCCGTTCTTTCGGGACAATAAAAAAAAGCGTGAGAAAAGTGTTGACAGCAAAAATACAATTCATTATTATCTAACCCAACATAGCTGGAATCGAGCAATGAAAGGGTTGAAATACGGAGTAACGGCCATCGCTAGAGCGTTCTGCAGCAAGATTAATCCGGAAAAGCGTTTGACGGAAACGTGATGCAGCTATTCATTTAGATTTGCGGACGGAGGTGATACGGATGGTTCTCGATGAGCAGTTTGACGCCGACGAAATTCTTCGCGATGTCGATGAACGGTATGCCGACGATGGGTCTGATGAAGAGGAGGAGATGCGGGAATTGAATTTCGGCAACGTTCATGACGAGAACGCTCATTTCAGCGACATGGCGAGCGATCTTGACAATACGGAAGATTTGTTTGAATAAATGCCGGCGGCAAGCGCTGGCGGGGAAAAGAGAGGGCGAGCATTTTGTTCGCCTTTTTTATTTGCCTGCCCTGCCTTCTGCGCGCCAAAGCACTGCCTGCCGGTTCGTCCACCCTCACGGAGGACGGGAAGCCGCTGCAGAGAAGGCAGGTGACGGCGGTGCGAGCTTACCGAAGAGTATGTTTTTTAAGACAAAAACCCTGAAAAGCCCGCGAACAGGATGTATTTTCTGCAATAACAATGGATAACGACACACTATACGTTGTTTCAGATGCACATCTCGGAGCATCGTTTTCAGGCGCAGCGGAATGGGAACGGTCCCTTATCGCGTTTTTACGTTTTCTCAGGGTACGCGCATCGGCGCTTTACCTTCTTGGTGACCTTTTCGATTTCTGGATCGAATACCGCCACGCCATCCGTCCCGACTATTTCCGTACGGTCCACGAACTGAAAAATCTGGTCGAGGCGGGCATTCCGGTTCACTACTTCGCCGGCAACCATGATTTCGCACTCGGACCGTTCCTTTCCGACACGGTCGGCATAGAGGTGCATCCCGGGCACGCGGATCTCGTGTTGCAGGGAAGGAAGGTGCATTTGTATCATGGTGACGGTATCATCAGGCGCGACGTCGGGTACCGGGTCCTGAAGCGGATCCTTCGCAGCCCGTTTAACCAGGCGGTGTATAAACTGCTTCATCCGTCGATCGGAATCGCTCTGGGATCATTCTGCTCGGGAACGAGCAGGAAATACAATGAACACAACATGACCGAAGCCATGCTTGCAGAGTATCGGAGGAATGCGAAATCGCTTCTTGATCGCGGCAGCGACATCGTCTTTTTCGCGCATACCCATCTGGCGGAATTGTCCCGGTGGGGAGAAAAAACCTATTGCAATACCGGCTCCTGGATGCGGCAGTGCAATTATGCAACCATGGCCGGGGGAATGGCGAGGTTGTGGCGTTACCGGTCTGAACAGGAGCAGGAGGAGCTGCCGGCTATCGAACGGTAGCGGGGAAGCAGGGTATCGTAGGTATCCTCGAGTGACTGGGAGAGCACTTTGGTCTCGCCCACAACGGGCATGAAATTGGTATCGCCGTTCCATCGCGGAACGATATGGACGTGCATATGGCTGTCGATTCCCGCGCCGGCGGTGCGTCCCTGATTGATCCCGATGTTGTATCCATCGGGGTGATACGCTTCTCCCAGGAGATGTTTCGACAGGCAGACCAGCTCCCAGAGTTCGGCGGATTCCTCATGTTCCAGGGCGCAGATATCGGCAACGTGACGGAAAGGAATGACCATGAGGTGGCCGTTGTTGTAGGGGTAAAGGTTCATGATGACGAAACACTCCCGGCCACGGTGCAGCACAAGGTCTGCTCGATCGTTGTCAGCGGTGATTTTATCGCAGAAGGTGCATCCGTGCTTGTTTTTCTGGCTGTCGATCCCGCTGATGTATGACATGCGCCAGGGCGCCCATAGTTGATCCATGGATACCGTTCCTTTATTGTATCAATACCAGGCTGATCGCGCCGACCGCGACGCAGTAAAAACCGAAATAGTAGAGCTTGCCCCCGCGGATAAACCAGAGAAGCAGCTGCAGCGCAATGATACTCACGGCCAGGCTTGCGGCAAAACCGGCCATGGCCGGTCCCCAGGCGATTGCCCCCATGGAAACATCCTTCAGATGCAGGGCCGCAGCGCCGAGGATCGCCGGTAACGCCAGGAAAAATGAAAATTTTCCGGCCTCCCTGCGGCCGACGCCGATAATAAGCGCAATGGCGATGGTAGAGCCGCTGCGGGAGATTCCAGGCATGATCGCAACCGCCTGCGCCAGTCCGATCGCCAGGGCCTGCAGAACCGTCAGGGCGTTCCCCTCTTTTTTCCGAAGCAGGGTGAGAAAGAGGAGCACCGCGGTACAGAGCAGGCTGACGCCCACGGCTCGGGTATTCGAGAACATACCCTCGAAGAAATCCTTGAACATGACACCGGCGACACCCGCGGGAATGGACGCAATAATGAGCAGCATGAGGTAGCGCCAGGCCGCAGTACGCTCGCTGCGATCGGAGGCGATACTGCCGCAGACCAGGGAAGCAATGTCCTTCCTGAAAACGAACAGAACGGCGAGAGCGCTGGCAACATGGAGTATGATGTCAAAGAAAAGCGCCCCTTCCTTGACGCCAAACAGGTGCTGCGCCAAGACCAGGTGGCCGGACGAAGAGACCGGCAGGAATTCGGTAACTCCCTGCAGAATACCGAGAAAGATCGTTTCGAGATAACCGGTCATTGAATACTTTCTATGAACAGCGGGGAATAGAAAGATGAAGACCGGACAAAAGTCCGGCCTTCAGGATGGTTACAGCGCGAAAAGAATGCCGCTGTTGATGAGAAGTCCGGACCCACTCAAATTGTCTACATTCTCATCCATTTTCCCGAATGGGATCAGGTATTTGCAGTCGACAAAAACGCCAAAGGGAACAAGTGGAATTTTTATCATGGCGCCCAGATCGACATGGCCGCCCATATGGGGGGTGAAAAGTTCCTTCATGAACTCTTCGCCGAGTTTTTTCATTATTTCGGTATTATCGAAAACCTGGGTGCCCAGTCGGGTTACATCGGTCACTGAGTTAAGCGATGTCCCGATTGCTTTTTCGATAAAGGGAGCGCTGAGAATCGGTGTGGCGAAAAACGTACTCATACCGGCGCCACCATAAATTTTTAAAATTTTCACAACAGGTGGAAATTCGAAAAGGTATTTGCGGACAGTCAAATCGAAGTGCAATTTTGCATAAGGTGTGGCATTAAGACCTTTGATGGTGACAGCCGTGGTATCATAATTGACCGTGGCAATATTGTTTATATCCTGATCTCTGGTAGCGCTGCTGGCATTGAATTGAATGGAGGTCGGGTAGATGATGGAGCCATCGTATTTCCACATGCCGTAATTACAGGATAGTTCCACTGCGTCGAGAACGGGAAGAATGTCGATATACACTTTTCCACCGAAACTGATTTTCGTATTTTCCCAACCGGTGCGGGAGATATACACGGGGAGATCTTTGCCGGTCAACGGATCGGTACCGAATCCATCAGGCAGAGTTCCAAAATTTGAGACATCAAGTTTGAGGTCGCCTAATGTTGCCTGCTCTTTCAGTTGGTCATCCATACTCATCGAAAAATCCAATCCGTAATGAATCCCCACTCCCGCGATCGGAAACACGGGGGAAAACAGCGCCATTGCCATTACTATTGTCGTGATGGAGAGGACCATGCGTTTAACCGTCATACCGACTCCTTTGAAAAGGTTGCGATGATAGGAAAAATTGTATCAGGATTCCTTAATGCGTTCAATGATATCATTTCACGTGAAGGAATAAAATACATAAGTTACACGGGAATATTCATTGAATTTTCGTGCACCGGTAGCAATCGGAATGACCGGTACTCCGGTAGAGGAAGATACTTCGGCACGATCTCGTGATGAGCGGCCATCATTGACAACACACCGCCACACGGTCTCCCACCTGCAACCCGAAAACGACCGACGCGTTTGCGTTGTTGATCGCGATCTCTAAATAGCCGCTCGACCCGATGTAGGCCAGCCCCTGTCCGGTCGGTACCTGCTGGAAATGGGTGCAGAAAGGCACTTCGGTGCCGTATTTCATGAGCTGGATCTTTGGGGATGAGGGCAGGGCGCAAAGCGATTCCTTGTCAATGGCGGTTATCGCATTGCCGAAGCGGTCGATGTGGATGATGGTGGCGACGATCATGCCGTTGTTATTCTGCGGCGCCGGCCAATGCAATGAGATCATGTCTGTATGCAACGGGCCGACTTTTTCAAAAGGAATTCCCAGAGAAAGATGCGCGGCAACAGGGGCGAAGATATCGCGTCCATGGAAGGTGCTGCTTATTTCGCGCGGCAGCAGTTCGGGGGATTCGATGCGACGGATTTCACGGCTTGGTTCCTTCAGCAGCGCCCATGACAGCACGCCGTTGTCCGGACCGACAAAGAACCGGGAACCCGCTTTTATCGCCAGGGCGGCGCGCGATGTTCCCACGCCCGGATCGACCACCACGCAGAATATCGTACCCTCCGGAAAGGTTCGGTAACAGGCCAAAAGAGAAAATGCCGCGTTTTTGATGTCACCCGGTTCAATATCATGGGTGATGTCAATGATCATGGCGTGAGGCGCGATTCCTGCAATGGCACCTTTCATCTCGCCGGCGAACCAGTCAGATTTGCCGTAGTCGGTGATTAAAGAGATGATGCTCATAAAAAAGCAAAACGTTCAAGGGAGTAAAGGAACTTGGTTAAAATGTACGATTCCGGCAGGGGAGAAGCAAAATAAAAGAGAAACAAGGGTTCCGGGCGGAAAACGGTTTGTTTCTTTCAAGGCGTATGCACAGGACGCCATGGTACTTTGAAGGGTACTGGCCGAGTTTCCACCCGTTTTCGTATGGCCAGGCAACCAGCGATGCGCCGCCAACCGTTACGATCGGCAGCGGCGTCGCGTTACCGTTGTAAAATGGAAAGCGGTTGGGTAGTGAGGTATTTTAACCCTGCCGGTTGGTTTGAGAATGAGAATGGCTTTTGGCAAGTATAATCTTTTTCAGTTTTTTCTTTATTATATTGTCACAGCATATGAACTCAAACCTCCACTCATGCTCTTTATGGACGAGCGGAAAAGACGATAACGATTCCTGTCGAACAAACAACACATTTTAAAGGAGGCGGTTGCCATGAAAAACATACTCGGCAATGTCGTGGCGTTATGCGTACTTGTTGCAGTGGGATTTATCGGATGGAAGGTGTATGAGAAGCTGTTCAAACAGAACGATTCCGATATAACGGTCGTTGAGCAGATCAAAAAAGTCGCCAAGCTTCAAACCATTGAGATAACCGCTGCAACCACCCTGGAAAAAACAAAGAAGGATTGGGCCGGCGCAAAGAAGCACACCGTTTATTTTGCGGAAGGTACGGTAACCGCCAGCATTAATCTGGAAAACATGGAGATAAAATTGGATAAGGAAAAAAATCTGGTGTCCATCGTGCTTCCTAAACAGGTGGAAGTTTCGAATCCAAGCCACGACAATTTCAGAAAGATCTGCACGTATGGTACCTTGACCGCCCCAAATTTCAGCGACGCTGAAATATCCAGGCATGTCAATGAAGCATTTTCAATCATTAAAACAAGGGCGATGGAAAAGGGAATCGAGGCCATGGCGCAAAAGCATGCCAGGGAGTATCTGACTACCTTTATCAATGCCCTGGGGCGTGAAGTACAGTTCATATAAGGCGGTGTATGCTGCGTCGGTAAAATCGGAAAAAAGGGATGTGACAGGAAGCCTGTGAGAAGGCGCTTAGGTGACGGGAAATGGCAGCGTAAACCTTGGGGTAGTATCAGGAACGGAATAAAAATCAATCGCAACGAACAGACTATCAGCAGGAGATCCTGTCTTTTAAGGCATCGGGCGGATTAGCCGTCACGGTCTGAACAACACCCTTACATACAGATACGCGATCAGTTCCCCGGTTACGGTCCTGAATCCAAGGCTCGAAGCCCACCATTTTTTACCGTTGTAACCGGCGTCCGGTATCGATATGATGCCGGTCCTGACCGAATCGCCTGCCGCCTTCTGAAACAGGTATCGTGTGCGCCTGGCGTGAGCGCCCAGCGAACAGACGTCAAGCGACCGCAGTCCCTGGCTCCTGATCCAGGGAGTTAACGCCACTGCAGAGACCCAGGTGCGGTCTTTGGCGCTAGGGGGCGCCGGAATGACGAAGAGTGAAGAATCGGGAATGCCGATGCGTTTGAACGCCGCGGCCCCCAGTTCGGCAAAGGTTTTGTATTCAACGAGATACGATCCGCGCTCGATAACACCGCCGATTACCGCCAGTTTCCGGTACCGGTCACGATAGAACAATGCCGCCGCGCTGTCGAGAGCATAATCGGGCAGCCAGCCTTCAACCACAAGAACGTCGGATGGTGATGGATTCACAGGGGAGAGAAACGCGTTAAGGTTGAGCAGGATCAGGAGCGACAGGGTCGCGGCGCTCACCGAGAGTACCAGCCAGCCAACGAAGGTCGGCATCAGGCACGGTTTACGGGTCAGGAGTCGCGGTTTCATCAGGTGATCGAAATCAGGACGATGCGTTGCATTAAGGATACCCTTTGGAAATCAGCCCGTACGGAAATTTAATTGATTTTTCCTGCCGGAGTGATGAAAAAGGTCCGGGTATTTTTAACGGTCGGCGTTTCAACCGCGTCTTTCAACACAGACCGCCATACTGCTTTGTATGGATACTAATCGGCCTTCAACAGTATAATGATGGTGATCAATTATTTTGAATTTATTTCCAGCGTGGGGGTAAGCAGTATGAAGAATAGCATATTTCTTTCTCTTATTGTGTTCTTCGTTGTCGGTACTACACAATCCGTTTATTCACAAAACTGGATAAATCTTACCCGGACGACTATCGGCGCGTATACAACGGTAAAAATGGCGCTATTCAAAAATCAAATTTGGGTCGGTACGCGTGGCGGAGTTGAGATTTTCGATACAAATGGCGTCTATATAAAAAAAATAACAAGGGCCAATTCGCCTATATCTGACAACGTCATCTCTTCAATGATGACAACGAAAAATTGTTTATGGCTGGGAACCGTTTATGGCGGTATTTCGTACACTGACGGGATAAATTGGAAAACAATCGTATTAGATAGCACTGAATGCTACTACAACAATGATGGTTCAATTATTTGCCAGGATACTTCGGATGATGGTATTTGGTTTTATAGCTACTGCTGCACCATCGGAAGGGTCCGGCATGGATCAACCGCTGTATATCAATTGCCGGAGGGGAGCCTGGGTGGCGGTGTTTCCGTTAAAACGCTCTGTTTCACCGGCAAGGGCGAATTATGGATAGGCCTTTCAAAAGGGGTGCTTGTATTTTCTGAAAACGATTCAAGCTTCCGCAAAATGACGGAATATGGCTTCTCGTCAACACGGATCAATTCCATAACGGAAGATCGTTACGGGTCTCTCTGGGTGGCAACGTATGATAGTGGCGTATACAAAGTAGACAAGAATGGAATTGACACCAGAATGAGAAAACTTGATAGCGTGCCGTATTTGCACTTCTTGAAAAATGAGCAAAATAGAATGTGGGCCGTAAACGTTGGGGGAACCCTCGTTGAAATAGACGATACTGTTGCAACGATTCAGGAACTGGTTGATGCAAGTGCTTTAAATGCTGCCTCATCAGACGGAATGCCTCCCGTTAGCGCCAGCGAAGAATCCTTTTATTTTATTGCAGACCTCCAGATTTGGAAGTGGGACGGCAAGGCTGACCTGAAAGGGAATCTCCCGCGAGATAATTTTCCAATCAACAACGGAGCAACTGACTTTTATTTGGATTCACGAAATGTTTTCTGGATGCTTG
The DNA here is from genome assembly GCA_016926315.1 of Chitinispirillaceae bacterium. The sequence goes on along the minus strand of JAFGOU010000166.1, from coordinate 1,762 downwards.
ATGGAAGAGCTTCCCAATGTAATGACAGCGGTTATTGGAAAGAAAGCAGCGGCACGCCCCCCTTTACCGATACGATTGAATGGACATATAGTTTTAACAAGGTGGTAGAAGATCCTGAAGGAAATTTGTGGTTCGCAGGATATAACATCTGGAAATATGACCGCAATAATTGGATCAAATATCTTCTTCCCGATTCACTGCGTCAGACTTCCTGCGTCGCCAAAGACTCCCGTGATAATATCTGGTTTGGCACCAGTTTGCGACGTGGATTGGGCAGATTTCGAAACGATTCGATTCGTTTATTTACCACATTCAATTCGATCATCCCCTCAAATACCATCACGTGTTTATGTACCGATGCCAGCGATCGTATCTGGATCGGGACCGATAGCGGGCTTGTTATCAGCGAAAACGGTTCGCTTACCAGGATAATCTGTGAAAGTCCTTCAATCGATAAAAAATCCGTCACTTCCATTTTTCAAGACAGTAAGGAAATGATATGGGTCGGATTTGGCGGTATCGGGCTGGTCGTTTTTGATCAGGAAAAAAATAAAACCGCAGTTCATAAGCCTTTAAACGGCGGTTTTTGCGGAATATATGTGACCGATATCGCTGAAGACGCCGATCATATACTATGGGTCGCGACCAACAGCGGAATCGCTCGCTTTTCCAATGCTATATGGGACACAATGACCATATATAATTCGCTTTTACCGGGGTGCGGTGCTCAAACAATCAGCATAGATCGTCATGGAAATACGTGGATAGGATTTGCGCGAGACATCATCGCTATTTACAATAAAAACGGCATAACCCGTGTCGATACCACCTGGAAGGATCTGCAAAACGGCGTCCGTGTTCCTATGCCATATAAAAGAACCGTACAATCCTTTTCTGGAATAGTCGGTTTGCATCATCCGATTGAAATCAGAGCCTTCCTTCCCAATGGGCGGTTACTCTTTTCTGGAAAAATACACTCGCCAGGTATCGGAAATATCGACATGGTAGTAAAGCGTCTTTGGTCGCAACACGGTAAATCAGGAGCAAAAGGGATCTGCATTTTCGAGATCATTTCCGAAAAAACCAGGGTGATAAAGCGCCTGTTGTACTGATAGGTGATATCTGTCCGGAAATCCCTGTTTCTGGCATACGTCATTCCGGCCTGCCTGCGCGAAGCCGCTACGGCGAAGGCAGGCCGGGATGACGTCTTTTATGTACCACTGCTCCGTCAAAGTGAACCGGCAGTTCTTCTTTTTGAAACGCTTTTACTGCTGTATTTATATATTCAAACAGGGTACCGTAGCTCGCAAAATCTACGCCTTCCGGGTATTTTTATAGTATTTTAACGGTACGCGTCTCTAACCGCAGGAGAATTATGAAGGTACGAAACGGTTTATTCCTTGTTCTTGCCATGGGGCTTGCCGTCTCGACGCTTGTCGCCCAAACGTCAAAACCGGCCCCGGTGCGCGGCAAGGCGCAGAAAAATGATACGGCAGCCGTATCCAGGTCCGGTCAGCCGCAGCGCATGACGTTTGATTTCAAGGACACTGACATCAGGGACGTGGTACGCTCCATCTCAATCGCTTATGGATTAAATATTATCATCGACAAAGACGTGTCGACAAAGGTGACCATCCATCTTACCGACGTACCGGTGCTCGAAGGGCTTCGCACCCTGTTGGGGGCCCATGGGCTGGCGCTCCAGAAAGAGGGCGATATCTACCGGATCATCAAGGCTGAGGACAAGGGCAAGGGCGCGATC
>JAFGOU010000165.1 GCA_016926315.1 Chitinispirillaceae bacterium | reverse complement strand
GCGCTCAAGGCGCTGCCTGATACCTACCGTGAGACAGCGGTCGCCTTTGGCGCGACCCGCTGGCAGGCGGTCTACCGGGTACTCCTGCCCGCGGCCAAAAACGGGCTTATGGCCGCCGTGCTTCTTGGCGTGGGCCGCGCGGTGGGGGAGACCATGGCGGTCCTTATGTCGACCGGCCATGCGGTGCAGATCCCTCATGGGCTCCTCGATTCGGTGCGAACACTCACTGCCAACATCGCGGCCGAGCTCGGTGAGGCGCCTGCACAGTCGGACCACTATCGGGTGCTTTTCATGACCGGTGTTTTTTTGTTCCTCATCACCTTTGCGGTCAACCTGGCGGCCGATTTTTTCGTCCGCGGCGTGGGGAAGAGGAGGTAGTCCTTGGAAGGAACGCCAGCGCTCAGGTTTACCGAAACGCCGTCCATACGCGCGCGACTCAGGACCGAAATGGCGGTCAAGGGTATTTTTATCGTCATGACCGCAGGCATGATACTGCCGCTTCTGAGTCTCGTCGTTTACCTCGTTATCCGCGCGTGGCCTTCGCTCGGGCTCGAATTCATCCTTGAGGTACCGCTTCGCGGCATGCGCGACGGCGGCGTCTGGTCCGCATTCGTGGGCACCCTTTATCTTATTATACTGGCACTCGCCATTTCCGCGCCCATCGGCGTCATGGCGGCTATTTATCTCAACGAATATGCCAAAAACAACTGGTTCCACCGCATGGTCAACATGGCCGTCATCAACCTCGCCGGCGTCCCGAGCATCGTGCATGCGCTGTTTGGATTGGGGGCATTTGTTTATGCGGCGCAGTTCGGTTTTTCGATCATTTCGGCCGCGCTTACCCTGGCCATTATGACCATGCCGGTGATTATAACAAGCACCCGCGAATCGCTCAACGCGGTACCCATGGCTTTCCGGGAAGCGTGCTGGAATGTCGGGGCGACACGCTGGCAGACGATCCGCAAGGTGGTGCTGCCCAATTCGGTAAGCGGAATACTCACCGGTGTCATCCTCGAAGTGAGCCGTACCGCCGGAGAGACGGCGCCCATCATGTTTACCGGAGCGGTGTTCTACAAAGCGGTGTCGCGCGGCGATGTGTTCCCCTATGCGCTTACCGATCAGTGCATGGCCCTCTCCATGCACCTCTATACCGTGGCGACCCAGGTACCTGGTGTCAAGGAGTCGATCCCCTATGCGACTGCGGTGGTGCTGCTGGGCGTAGTGCTTTCGGTCAATGCCGGCGCCATAGCGCTGCGCGCCTGGCTACGCAACAGGAAGAAGTGGTAGCCGGTACCGGCGAAGCCCTTGAAGTCGGGATAAGCTCAACGTTTTTTGCGCCGCTACTTAAGGATCTCTTCGATCGACACGCCGATTTTCAGGCCGTCTTTAAATACCGAGCCGGTAACCCTGCGATCCAACCTGTTTATCGCTATGGAGTAGGCATTGACGGAAAGCGGTATGTATCCCGCTTCACGGACGAATTTTCTTGCATGCGTCAGGTAGAAATGGACATACTCCCGTACGCCGGGTTTTTTACCAAGCGACGACTTGTTGACATAAATAAATACCGGGCGGGAAAGCGGCTGGTAGGTACCGTCGGATACGGTCCGGACGTTCGGCAAGACCGGCCCCTTGCCGTTCGCGTCGATTTCGTCGTCGATGGCAAGGAGCTTTAAGATGTCCCGGTTGCCTTCGTAATAGCCGAGTCCGAAAAAGCCGAGCGCGTAACGGTCCGCGGCAATGCCACGAACAAGAATGTTGTCGTCCTCGCTTCGGGTAAAATCTTCCCGGCTCGAGTGCTCGGTCCCGACGATCGCCGCGGTAAAGTAGTCGTAGGTCCCGCTCTCGTATCCGGCGCCGAACAGGTGTACCGTCTGGTCCGGCCACCCTTTGCGGATATTACTCCATTTCATGATCGTACCCTGCGCCTTTGATTCCCAAAGCCGCCTGAGTTCAGAAACCGTAAGGTGGTCGCACCAGGTGTTGGCGGGATGGACGACAACCGCCAGTCCGTCGAATGCGACCGGCAGTTCGATGAATTCGATGCCGTTATCAGCGCATTGTGCGGCTTCAGTCTTTTTGATCGGACGCGACGCATTGGCGATATCGATCTCGCCGGTTGAAAATTTTCTTAATCCGCCGGTGGTGCCGGAGATGCCGACCGAAAGGCGAATGTTTTTCCCTGTTTTTTCGAACTCCTTGTCAATGGCTTCGGTGATGGGGTACACGGTGCTGGAGCCGTCGATTAGGATTGTTTCAACGGGTTTGCCGTTTTTCTCGCTGCACCCGCAGATCAGAAGCGCAACGCACAACAGGGTTCCTGCGCTTAATGGCAGCCTGTCGATTCTTGTCCATGTCATACCCCCCTCCTTTTTCTAAATTATTAATTGTCTCAGAATGGTCTTCACACGATTGTGGAAAGGGTACGGTCATTTCGAGCCCGCGAATGCGGGAGAGAAATCTTTTTACCCTAATGAGATTTCTCCTCGCTACGCTCGTCGAAATGACAGGTATGGTGTATCTCGTGCATACTACAATGAGACCGTTATTAAGCCGGTGGGGTAAATATAGGTAAAGAAATGAGGCCATGTCATTCCCGGCGAGCACTTTTTTTTCACGCCCTCACGGATCGGTCTTCGGCAATAAGCCGATGCCGATGAACGCGAACAACAGCGCGATGAGCAGCAGCGGGTTGCATAATTGGAATTCCATAACATCCTCCAATCGTTGATTGATGATTTTTTTCATTATAAATATCGCCCCGGATTGTTGTTTTTGTGTTAGGATCGCGCTATAAAAAGGTAATCCCGCCGGTTTCTCCCGGATTCTGACCAACTTCTCATTTTTCCTGAACAGAATTCTTACCATCGTCGCCTATTTTTTTCCCTTAACCAAAGGAGATGCCTATGATCGCACATGAACAACGGCTCGGTATCGACATCTCGACCGACCAGCTCAACATGATGGCAAAGCTGGTGGTACGGGCGGTGGAAAACAGCCTGAAAGCGCTGTTTGAAACGAATGTCCTTCTCGCGAGGAACGTGATCGAGTCGGACAAGCCCATCAACTCCTACGAGATCGATATCGACAATTCGACCTTCAGCCTTCTCACGTTCAGTCAGCTTCCCGGCGATATTCTGCGCCAGATCATCGTGGTCCAGAAGATCAATGCCATGCTCGAAAGGATCGGCGATCATGCGGTGAATATCGCCGAATCTGCCATCAGCCTGGCGAGTATGGAGAAAGAAACCGAATTTTTCAATCTCCGGGAAATGGGGGATGGGTGCAGGAGAAATTTGGATCTGGCGCTGAAAAGTTTTTTTACTAAAGATCCGGAATTGGCGAAAAAGGTCCTTGATGGGGATGATGAGATCGACACGTTCAACAAAGCGCTTACTGATGAGGTCAAGGCCAGAGTGCTTGCCGATCAACTTTCCTTTGAAACAGCGCTCGATCTGATCAGGGTCTCAAAAAACCTCGAACGTATCGCCGATCTCTCGACCAACATCGCCGAGGAGGCAACGTTCGCCGCGATAGGAAGGATCGTCAAGCACCATGAGGAATAATCGTACCCTTACGATTCCCTTTCGGTATTCTCACTTTGATCTAACAATTGCCTAACGTAACGGATTCATTTTACTGTCTGGAATCAGCGGCCAGGCCCAAAGTTACAGAAAGGAGGTCGGTATATCCTAACCAAATCCTAACAAAAGACAAACACAAATCAAGCATTCAAGGGGTATCTTGTTATCAAACTTATTTAAGGAGGATGCATGAAGAAAGCAATTGTATTAATCGGCGCGCTGATGCTCATCGGCAACAGCGGCGTTTTCGCGCAGGAGGAGAGCAAACTCCCGTCTTCTTCCGACCCGAAGGTCGTTGCAGCACCGGAAGTTGCGGAATCAACGGATGGCACTCTGGCGGAAAAACTGGCCGAACTCGACGGGAAACTGGAAGGGCTGAACGAGTCCTACCTCGAAACCATGGGCACGGTCAAGAAACTGTCGAAGATCAAGGTGTCGGGTTATACCCAGGTACAGGTGCGTCATGCCGACACGGTCGCGACTTCGGCATACAGCACCGGTAACTTTGCCGGTGGTTCGTTTCCGGTCAATGTACAGGACCTGATCCAGGTCCGTCGCGGCAGGGTGAAGGTTGCTTACGACAACAAGCTGACCCAGGCGGTCATTCAGCTCGATTGTATTCCCAAGGGGGTTTCGATCAAGGACGCCTATTTGAAATTCAAGGATCCCTGGATCAAGAGCCTGGCGATCAAGGCCGGCGTTTATGACCGGCCGTTCGGGTTTGAAATCAGCTACTCTTCATCCGGCCGGGAATCCCCGGAACGCTCCCGCCTGTTTCAGTCGATCTTTCCCGGAGAACGGGACCTTGGTATCGGTCTGGAATTCAGCGCTGCGGATAACCTTCCCGTCGCGCTTTCCTATTTCAATTTCAAAGGAGGCCTGTTTACCGGTAACGGCATTGCCGACGAAAAGGACGATTACAAGGACGCGATCGGCCGGCTTGGCGTTTCCATACCGGTCAATGCGTTGAACCTGTCCATCGACGGCGGTTTTTCCGGGTACATCGGAAAAGTCCAGTCCATGAACGACACCCTGTACACCATGTCCGGCTCCTCCTTTTCAAGCACGCTGGGCAACCTGAACAAACCGGTTGATCGCCAGTATATCGGCGGCGATGTCCAGGTGTACTATGGCGACATTCCGGTCGTGGGCGGTTTCACTGTCCGCGGTGAAGTCATTACCGGCGATCAGCCTGCCACCCGTTCCGGAAATGTTTCTTCGAGCAATGCCACCGTTTCAACGGCGCCGGTATATGTCCGTCCGTTTCTCGGATATTACGGTATGCTGATCCAGAACATCGATCCTCTGAATCTGCAACTGGTCGGCAAGTACGACGTTTACGATCCGAACGCCGATATCGAAGGAACCGTCGTTACGTCGGCCGCGGACATGATGTTCACCACCATCGGCGGCGGTCTGGTATACCACTGGGACGGAAACGTGAAGTTCATCGCGTACTATGACCTGGTGCGCAATGAAAAAATCGCTTCCGGGATTTACGCAAGCGACGTGACGGATAATGTATTTACATTCAGGATCCAGTACAAGTTCTAAAATGCAATCAACCTTAAGGAGGCTTCACATGAAAAAAATTCTGACAATCGCACTCACGGTAATCGCCGCAGCCATGCTCATTGCCGCGGCAAAACAGACCACCATCACGGTCAAAGGGTCCGACACCATCGTGATTCTTGCGCAGCGCTGGGCCGAAAAGTATATGTCAATGCATCCTGACGTGGTGATCCAGGTCACGGGCGGCGGATCGGGTACCGGTATTTCGGCGCTGATCAACGGTACCACCGACATCTGTAACGCGTCGCGTCCCATGAAAAAGAGCGAGCGCGAAAAGCTCAAGCAGCGTTATAACAGCCTTGGAACCGAGATCCCGGCGGCGCAGGACGGCATTACCGTATACTTGCATGCGGAAAACGCGGTCAGCGAGCTTTCCCTCGACCAGATCAAGGCCATCTATCTCGGCGAAATCACCAATTGGAAGGATGTCGGCGGGGCGGATGCCAAGATAATTCTCTATGGACGCGAGAACAGTTCCGGCACCTACGTGTATTTTCGCGATAATGTGCTCAAGGGCAATGATTATTCCGCGCTTATGCAAACCTTGCCCGGTACTGCGGCGGTGGTAAACGCGGTGGCAAAGGATAAAAACGGCATCGGGTACGGTGGAGCGGCGTATGCGAAGGGTATCAAGCAGGTCCTTGTGAAAAAAGACCCATCCTCCCCCGGATATGGCCCGACGCTCGAAAATATCAAGGCGGGAAATTATCCGATTACCAGGTATCTGTATATGTATACCCGCGCGAAACCGACCGGTGCCATCAAGGCGTTCATCGACTGGACGCTTTCGGAAGAAGGTCAGGAGATCGTGTCGACCGTAGGGTATTTTCCGGTGAAGTAGCAACGTTGCGCGCAACGTCGCTACTTACCGGGGCGGTGGGGTGTGTGGTCAAACAAAAAAAAGGAAACAACAGGTCACCCATGACCCGCAACGCGGACAATAAAAAACGTCACTTCCTCTTCGGCAACTCTTCGGTCGGCGAATTCTTTGTCGAGAAGGCCGTGGCCGGCGTGGCGTTCATATCGTTCGC
>JAFGOU010000164.1 GCA_016926315.1 Chitinispirillaceae bacterium | reverse complement strand
CACGAACGAGCATCAGGATATTTACGGTCTCGGCTATGCCATCCCAAACCGGGCACTATTCTACGAAGTCAAAATGATCAAGGAAGCTGGATTCGATTTCATACGCTGCTCCCACTATCCGCACGACCCAGCCTTTTACGACGCATGCGATTCGCTGGGCATACTGGTGATGAACTGTTTGACTGGATGGCAAAATTTTCCGAATACCACCGCCTTTAACAATAATACCTACAAGGAATGCCGAGAAATGATCCGGCGCGACCGCAACCACCCCTGCGTTGTTATCTGGGAGACGAGCCTGAATGAATCCCGCTACGACGATGCGTGGGCGGGGGCGGTGAACAATATTGCACACGCGGAGTATCCCGGCGACCAGATGTTCACCAACGGCTACCGCACCACCGTATTCAACGTCTTTTCCGACGCTGCCGCCCACCCCGAACTTTATAGGGAGCCGACCCGGCCGGTGATCGTTGCCGAATATGGCGATTGGGAGTACGGCGGCTTCACCTCATCGAGCCGGGTGCTCCGCGAATCCACTGACAATTCGCTCCTTACGCAGGCGTACAATCATCAGCATCGCATGAACATGAACCGAGGGTACCCATGGTTCAGCGTAGACGCGTTTTGGTGTTACAACGATTATGGTTCGGTCTTGCTTAAAGGGCCGTTTTTCGGCGGTGCCGTCGATATGTACCGCATTCCCAAATTCTCGCATTCCTTTTTCAAAAGTCAGCGCAGTCCCAAAGAGTCGATGCCCGGCGTTTCCATGGGCCCGATGGTGCACATTGCCAACACCTGGCGACAGGGTTCTCCCACGACGGTCAAGGTATTCAGCAATTGCGAATCGGTTTCTTTGTACAAAGACGGAACGCTGATAGCCACGCGCGGTCCCGATACCGATACCATAAGCAGTCGCCTGGAATATCCCCCTTTTACCTTCAGCGTTAGTACCTTTTCCCCGGGAGCGCTCAAAGCCGAAGGCAAAATCGGCGGCGCCGTTGTCGCAACGCATTCCCGCACCACGCCCGGAACCGCCTCGGCCGTGCGCCTTCGGCCGATTTCCACCGACGTGCTCATGGCCGATGGCAGCGATGCGCGCCTGGTGTGGATCGATATTGTCGATGCGAACGGGACCGTTGTTCCCACCTCAACAGCAAACGTCTCACTTGCCGCAACCGGCGCAACGATCCTCGGCCCGTCGACGGTCGCCATGAAGGGCGGCCAACTAGCGACATGGGTGAGAGCCGGAATAAAGGAAGGCTCGATCACGGTGAGCGCCTCATCGCCGGGACTGACGAACGGCACGCTCACGCTTTCGACCGGTACCACGGCTATCTCGCCGGAGCGCGCGATAATTCCCGCTAAGACGGCCGCAATGTATCGGGCCATGGTGCGGGTGATCGGTACCTCCATGCGGCTTCCAGCTAAATACGAAAGCGGCGTAAAAACAGTTGTGGTATACGATATTACCGGACGGCTGGTCTATCAAACAACGACGAACAAGCAGGTCATCCGGTTTCCCGTAAACCGTCAATTGCCGCGACAGGTGTATGTTATTACGGTGTCGGCGCAGGTCGCACGCCCGCGCCCGTAACCGGCGTCAAAGGAGGAGAGCGTGCAGTTAAAAAAAAACGGCTATAGTAATGGACATCGGTTTGCGTACGAGGGGAACTTATTTCGGATACATGGTTTTATCAACCAAAGGGAGACGGTATGAATCATCGAAGTTTAGTGAAATTGTCGGTTTTTTTATGCCTGACCGTTGTCGTGGCAAACGCCAGAGAACGGCCTTACCTTTTCGGTGCCGATATCTCATGGAACCGTGCCGCCGTGGCAAGCGGACAAAAATATAATGATGGCGGTACGCAAAAGGCACTGCTGCCGATACTCAAAGAACACGGGTTCAACTGGATCCGGCTCCGTATGTTTGTCGACCCAACGGCAGTGGTCCCCGAAACTAGTGAATCCCCGTATTCGCGACAGGGTGAATGTGATCTTGCGCACACGGTTGAATTTGCAAAATATATCAAAGCTGCGGGATTCAAGTTCCTGCTTGATTTTCACTATTCAGATGTCTGGGCGGATCCGGGAAAGCAGTATAAACCCATGTCCTGGCGGAACCTTTCTTACCGGCAACTGGTCGAGAAAGTCCGGTCGTATACCCGCGAATCGCTCGAGGCTTTTGAGAAAGAAGGCGTAGTGCCCGAAATGGTACAGGTGGGCAATGAAATCGTCGGCGGCATGATATGGCCCGACGGAAAGATCAGCAACATGTCCCAGTTCGCCGAACTGATCAATGCGGGAATCGACGGCGTGGAAGATGTCAGCCCGGATATCGAAATTATGATTCATAACATTTCCTCACACGTTCCCAACACCTGGCTGAAGGATTTAAATCGGGCCGGTGTAACACGTATCGACGTGTACGGACTCTCGTACTATGAAGAGTGGCATGGAACAGCCGCCGATCTTAAAAAACGGGTCGAGGAAGTTGCGGCAAATCATAACGTTAAAATTGCTTTGGCTGAATATTCCGACAATCACCGTCAAATTAATGACATTATCTTCAACCTTCCCGGTGAAAAAGGGCTCGGCACTTTTGTCTGGGAGCCCACGAGGTGGGGGGATGAAAAGCTGTTTGACGGAACCTCCACCAATCAAAGAATGGATCTCTTTCCTCTAATGGTAAAAGCGTATGGAAACGATGTCTACGTAAACAGATCCAGTTCTTATACGTCACAGAAGGGTACCTTCGCCGGCGAAGCGTCGAATAGTTTACTATGGTTTGATGCAAGGGGTCAATCACCTTTTAACAGCCCTTTGTCGACCGCTTCGGATATTGTTTTTTATACCCTTCAGGGGAGACTTGCGGGGAAAGTGAATAAAAATGCGGGCTCCGCGGTACTTCCCTCTATTCCGGTAAAAAATGGAATGTATATAATCAGAACCAGATGAAGCCTGGCTTGGATTTTATGGCAGAAACATTTTCCATACACGATGGTGGAATGTTTGAAAAAAAAGGATCGCCATGAACGGTAAAACTCGTTCGAAATTAGTATCAGCCTGTCTGGTCATGATTTTTCCGTTAGTCGGATCCGCGGCTGCGGCTGGTTCACCAACCTACAAATTCGACTTCGGATCAGGTTCGGTAGCTTCCGGTTACACCCAGATAACACCGCAGACCAGGTATTCATCCATTCAGGGATATGGTATTGATAAGGGGAACATGTCTTCCGTGGACAGGGGAGGGAATGACGCGTTGCGCCGGGATTATCTGACCACTTCTGACGAGCTGTTTTTTTCGCTCGCTGTTCCACAGGGCAATTATGACGTTACGGTAATTTTCGGCGACGCATCGGGGGCGACTGCTACAACGGTCAAGACAGAGAATAGAAGGCTGCTCTTTGAACGTGTTTCGACAAATCCGGGCGTTTTTGTGAGCAAGACCGTAACGGTGAACCGAAGGGAAGTGAAAAGCATCGATGGAACGGTAACCATGTCGATAAAAGACCGTGAACTAGACTATTATACCTGGGATAAAGTGCTTACCTTGCGGTTCAGCGGAAAAAAGCCCGCGATTTGCGGCGTAGAAATAGTAAAAAACGATAATGTTACAACGCTTTTTCTGTGCGGCAATTCGACCGTGGTTGATCAGATGGATGAGCCATGGTGTTCGTGGGGACAGATGATTCCATTTTTTTTCAGTCAGGGAGTTACCGTCGCCAATTATGCCGAATCAGGTCTGACTTCAGGCGGCTTCCTCTCCATGAAAAGACTCGATAAAATTTTGGCGGATGCTAAATCCGGGGACTATGTATTCGTTGAGTTCGGTCATAATGACCAGAAAACCACCGCGGATGTGGCCAGCTATCCCAATAACCTGAAGACTTTCAGCGATAAAATAAAAGCGAAAGGGGCGGTTCCGGTATTTGTAACCCCCACGGCGCGTCAGGGCGAAAATGATCCGCTTACGTCGGTAGGCGGTTTGGCGCAGACGATGAGGAAAACAGCGGGTTCCCTTGGCGTAACGTTTATAGATCTCAACCAGATGGTAATAGATCTGCATAAAGCGCTGGGTTCGGATACAAAATATCTCTATATGCATACGGCCAATGACCAGACGCATTTCTGCGAATACGGCGGATATGAACTGGCCAGGTGCGTTATGAAAGGTCTTGAAGAAAAATTCCCGTTATTAAAAAATTCGTTCATCTCCGAATATACCACCTTCAATCCTTCACAACCGGACCCGCTGGACTGTTTAACAAGAGAAAAAGATCCGGTAGCCATAAATACTTTGGCGAAAAAGGCTGCCGCCGACGAACTGCATTGTACTTTTGATGCCCGGACATTTTCGATCAGAATCAACGGCACGGGCGACGGAGCAAGGCTGGAAATGTATTCCCTGAGCGGGAGAAGAGTATTCAGAAGCGACCTGCGGCCAGGTTTGAATACGTTTGTTGTCGGTTTGCCTTTAAGCGAGCTTAACAGCGGCTGTTACCTTGTCAAAGCGGTACGGGGCAATGCGGAAGAGCTACGGATCATTGATGTTTATTCGCGGTAGCTTGAGTGGTCGTGGCTGTTCTGGCGTCTATGCAGTTGCTTGTTTGGGTGCGGCACGACGATCAAACGCCCGGTAAGGAGCAATAGGATGAAGCGGCCCGGGTACAAGATCACCTGGGTTAATGGTACTTGATCGGATTAGGTACTGTGTGAGGCTTATCTACGCTTTT
>JAFGOU010000163.1 GCA_016926315.1 Chitinispirillaceae bacterium | reverse complement strand
CCACTCTTCGCGTGTCTGCCCGTTTTCCATGGGTTTGTCGATCCACGGAATGAGGCTCGCCGCGAGCGGCGCTCCGAAATTGGCCACCGGTATTTTTCCGCCGCGCAGTTCGCCGGTCACGATACGGTCGAGATCGAGCGCCGTGGCTGCCGGGTCCTTCATGGCGCCGGCGGTGGCGTTGGAAAGATGCGCCATCTGGGCCATGAGTTCGGTCATGTTCTTCGCGCCCGCTCCGGAGGCGGCCTGATAGGTCATGGAGGAGATCCACTCCACCAGGTTGCGCCGGAACAGTCCGGCAAGCGCCATGAGCATGAGGCTGACCGTGCAGTTGCCGCCGATATAGTCTTTGACACCGGCTGCCAGACCGCGGTCGATTACGTCGCGGTTCACCGGGTCGAGCACGATGATGCTCGACTCTTTCATACGCAGGGTGGAGGCGGCGTCGATCCAGTACCCTTTGAATCCTTCCGCGCGCAGCTTGTCGTAGACAGCGGCGGTGTAGTCGCCGCCCTGGCAGGAGACGAGGATGTCGAAGGACGAGAGCGCCTTGAGGTCATGCGCGTCCTGGAGCGCAGGAATATCCATGCCGATTGACGGTCCTTTGCCGCCGACCTGCGAAGTGGTGAAAAAAACAGGTTCAAAACCCCTGAAATCTTTCTCTTCGAGCATACGCTGCATGAGCACCGAACCGACCATGCCCCGCCAACCGATAAACCCTACTCGTGCCATGATGACCCTTTCTGACCAAAAAAAAGGAAAAACAGGCCGTTTGCGTCATTGAAAATAATTCGTTTCAATGTACAATAACATTAGTTTTGGTCTTTCCGGCGACCGGTCATCCGGTGCCCGCGTGCAAACTATATTCGTTGTACCAATCCTATGAGCCTGCCGTTACATCTTTTACTGATGACCGAAGGATTCGCGCCCGATGACACGGCCGGCGCGGGACGGTGGGCGTTTGAGGTAGCCCGGCGGCTCTGCGACAGGGGCCTCAGGGTGACGGCGGTGGTGAGACGGTGCCGCCCCGGTCTTTTGGCCGAAGAGTCCATTGCGGGAATCTCCGTTGTCCGGTACGGAAGCGGGCGGCACGCCGAGTCCGCGCCCCACGGGCTTCTGGATATCGGGGATGGTGTCCGCCTGGTCAGGCGGATACTGAAAAATACGACGATTGACATCTGTCACTTTTGCCAGCCGCTTTCCGGCTTTATCGCTCTCCGGGCCATGACCCGTAACCTCCCGCTTGTCTACACCTATTTTTCCCCGTGGCATGAGGAGCATCTGGTAAACCGTGGTCGTGCCGCTCCGGCGCTGTCACCGGGATACTGGTCGCGGTATGCGATAGAACGCCTGGTCATCCGGAGATGCCCGGACATCATCGTGCTCAGTGAATTTTCCCGGGGCCAGGTTGAGCGGTACCACCGGTGCGGATCCCGGTGCGTTACCATTCCCGGCGGGGTCGACACCGCACGGTTCTGTGTCGTTGAGGATAAAAGCGCGCTTCGCCGATCGCTTGACATTGCGCAAGACACGCTGGTTTTTTTTACCCTGCGTAACCTGCGGCCGCGCATGGGACTGTTCAATCTTCTTGACGCGATGGCCATGATGCAAAAAAGATTGCCCGCATTCCGGCTTATCATCGGAGGAGCGGGTCCGCTTGCCGGCGCCTTGCGCGAAAAAATCGCCGCTCTCGGTCTGGAAGCGGTCGTTTCGCTTGCCGGTAAAATCCCCGACGAAAACCTCCCGGCATGGTACCAGGCGTCGGACCTGTTTGTCCTCCCTACGGAAAAACTCGAAGGGTTCGGGCTTATCACGCTCGAAGCGCTGGCATGCGGCATACCGGTGGTGGCGACCCCGGTGGGTGCGACAACGGAGCTGCTCGCCCCCTTTAACAATGGGCTGCTGTCGAAAAGCGAGCAGCCGGCCGACCTCGCCGATGCGCTCCTGAAGGCGGTGGAAATGGTCAACGACCCGGGTCTGAACGCCTCGGCGTGCAGGGCGTACGCGCTCAGGTTTACATGGGAGATGGTCGGAGACCGTGTCGCACAGGTGTATCGCGAGGTGATTGCCGGAACCGGCAGCAGGGACGGGGTGCGATAGTGGGCCTGCAACCTCCTTCGATAAGCGTCGGTCGCGGGGAACGCATTGACAAATGCCCATTATGCGACGGCCCGGAAATCGCCGCAATCGACGTGGAGCGCTGCATGTACCGCTGCGCGTCGTGCGGCCTGGTGTTCGACAATCCGCGCCCCACCATCGAGGCTCTGGCCGCATACTACTCCGCCGGTGATAAATATGAACACTGGATCGCCCGCCCGGCCGAGCGCGACCGTCTCTGGAAGCGGCGGCTGCGCGCCGTCCTCAGGGCACGGCGCAGCGGGTCGCTGCTCGACGTCGGCGCCGGGACCGGCCAGTTCCTTCACTTTGCGAAAAAGCATTTCGCACCGGTCAGGGGGACCGAGCTCTCGGCAAGCGCCTGCGCCATCGCAAAGGAGCGGTACGGCATCGACCTTGTCCGGGGCACGGTGGAAACCATTGATTTCGGCAACGAACGGTTCGATGTCGTCACGGCGTTCCACGTGCTGGAGCACGTTCCGTATCCCGGTGAATTTCTGCGGCGGGTCGGCGAGCTGCTGGCGCCGGAGGGAGTCCTGATCATCGCCGTACCAAACGAGCTGCATTCCTTGCGGGGCCGGGTAAAGGCATTCGTAAAGCAATCGCTCAAGTTCGCCGGGGTGTCGCGGTTCCAGGCATACGGGAAATACGGTTTTTCGCGGATTTTGTTCGGCGCCCGCCACGATGAGGTGCACCTTTCCCATTTTACCGAATCGACCCTCAGGCGCGCGCTCGAGCAGCAAGGTTTTTGCGTCGAGCGCGCGGCGCTCGATCCGTTTTACGTCGCCCGGTGGCCGGCCTCCTGGTTTGAACGGGCGCACTATTTCCTCATGAGCGCCGTGTATGCCGTTACGCGACGGAACTGGTACGACACCATCTGGGTAGAAGCGCGGATGCGCAGGGGAGACGCTATTTGAAAAT
>JAFGOU010000015.1 GCA_016926315.1 Chitinispirillaceae bacterium | reverse complement strand
CATCCCGTCCCATACCCGACCGAAAAAAGCTCGAACGCGAATACGAAGCAACTCGTGGCGCCCGGGTCAAATCGTTCGACAGCTATTTCGACAAACTGCTCGGGCTGCTCAAGACGTGGGACGGCAAGGGTGCGACGCCCTGCCCCGCCGACATTCTGGGGTTCCGCATCGTGCATCCGTTTCTTGAAACGCTGGGGATGACCGAACGCAAGCTGCGTGTGATTTTTGACTTCGAGGAGGTGGAACGGAAAGGCGCCAACCTTTCGTTCAACGCGTTCGGTTATCAATCCATACACCTTCTGGTCAAGCTGCCCCGAGAACTTGTAAAAGCCCACCCCAAGGCGGACCTCCCGTTGTTCGAGATCCAGCTCCGCCCCATCCTCCAGGACGCCTGGGCCGAGGTGGAGCACGAGTTGATTTATAAAAAAGACAGCAGCCCGTTCGACTAACCGATACGGCGTAAACTCGCGTCGCTCAACGCCAACCTTACCCTTTCAGATATTTTATTCCAGGAGATCAGGGACTACCAGCGCCACCTGCAGGCACAGCTTCAGATGCGACGTGAAGTTTTCCGCAGTAAGGCACTCAATTCGCCGGTCACAACGACGCGCGTACGCGGACTCAGAAAAAAATGAAAGCACCGCTTCTGCGTCCGCTGGTACCCGAACCCGCGGATGCTTCGATCGACGATTTTGACAAGGCGCTCGCCCTCGACTCCTTCAGAAGCGTATTCTTCTTTGTACGCGCAAGGACGTTTCTTGACTGTAGGAAACCTGACAAAGCGGCTGATGATTGCCGAAAAGCGCTCATCATCTCCCCCGACCTTGCGGAAGCGACGGAGCCGTTGAAGAGCATCGGGAGTTCCAGCAGGTCATTCTGAATCGGTCACGGAAGGCGGAGATTCAGGCTCCCCGATACGGTCAGGTTCTCCGCCCGTCGGCCGTCGGCGCGATAGGCGCGATACTGGTAGTCACTGAATAAGCTGAGGCTGAGAAGCGGGTGGGGAGAGGCGGAAATCTCCGTTGCCAGACGGAAGAGACGTGAGTCGGCGACATACCGTTCAAACACGGACGCGATATCGTCGATCCGAAAACCGGCACGCAGTGACGCTTCGACAGCAGGCAGAAGGATGCCAAGACGGACTGCCGGATCAAGCGAGCGGCGCGGCTCCCAGAGATAACGCCCGAATGCAGACGTGTCGTTTGAAGCGCGGTCAGCGGAACGACGCTCTTCGAGCGACAGCTCGGGTTCGAGCGAAAACATGGACACCGGGGTAATACGCAGTGACGGCCGAACACTGGTTTCACTGCCGTCGAGCATCGGGTATGCGCTGCCATGGTACCATTCCCGTTCATACACATGCCTGAAAAAAAGGCGACCGGTCACCATGGCGGCGCAGGGATATTCGGCGCGCAGCGACCCGTCGAGTCGATGCACCGCGTCCAGCACGGGGTTTGACGCATACAAGTCGCTCATGAACGAAAACGACGGCGCAACAAGGCCGCGCAGCGATCGCCAATCACCGTCGATGCGACCGTGAAGCCGCAGTGCGTCGAGCGAATCGGCTCCATTGTAATACTGCTGGTAGCGACAATCAAGAAGTGCGCGTACGCTGTGATGCAACGCCTGGGGCCGCAATTCAATGGCCGGAGCAAAACCGTATTCGACGCGCGATTCGTACCCGGGACGGTTGCGGCGATAGTGTTCGCCGGTGACCGATGCCGGCAGGGTCCAGGAAACCGCGGTGCTCCCGGCCTTGTCGGACCGCTTGGTCAGGCGCAACGAACCCTTGCCCATGTCCGAAGGTTGCGAATGGGCAGGAAGAAACGGCGACTCACCCGATCCGTCGGCGCGAAACCATTTTTCCGCTCCGGCAGCGGCTTCGACCTGAAAAAAATGACTATTCGTGGACAGGCGTACCGGAATATCGAACGTCGCCTTGCGCTCCGTACAATAGAGCTCGGGTCGCGTATTCCATCGCAGCAAGCGTGCGTTCCCCTGCTTTTCCAAACGGACGCGCGACCAGACCGAAAGCGGGGTTTCAATCAGCCGGTTGTAATCACGCAACTCATCCACGGTCATGAGCGCGGTATCGAAGTCTTCGATGTGGTAGTAATCCGACCCGCTGCTTACCCGCCATCGGGTCGAGGTTTGCGCTGCCGTGCCCGGCGAACGTTCGGGAGCGAGTTCACGCAGCAGTTCCACTGCATCGGCAAACAGCCCCTCCTGCGCGAGGGCTTTGGCGGCGTCGATCAGTCCATTGTTCCCGGACGCGGTATCGGCCGTGGGCAGTAAGCGCAGGTAAGAAAGAGAATCAACGTTCTCCCCAATTGCGAGACTGCCTGGCAGCGACAACATGGCCGTGACGACGACCGCGCCCGCCGTCTTTAGCGCAAGCCGCATTTTTTCTTTGCCTTGCCCATAAGGTCGCGGCTAAGCCTAAGTGAACGCACGGCCCTGGCAGCCTCTCCTGCGGCTGCCAGGCTGTCGGCACGCCGAAGGTTGAGAAGCGCCTGTTGCCACAGGGTTTTTCCAGCCCGGTCGGCGCAGGAATCCAGCCTCGCGCGGTGGCGTATGACCAGGGAATCGATCGATCGCCGATCGCGTTCAAACGAAGTCTGCGTATCCCCGCCCCCGGCAGCGCCGGAAAGGCGCGTTTCGATGTCCGACGCTTTCAGTGCGTACTCGTCGGTGTCGGTCTGGAGCATTTCGGCGCTGCGGCAGTAAAGATTGACTGATGAAACAACGCAGGTGGGACACACCGGACCGTTTACATTTCGTAAATCATCGCGGGTCTTGTCGGCTAGCCCGTTCGCCCGGTCAAGCCGGTTGCGGAAATAGTCCACGCGCCCTTCAAGCGCCTCGATCACGCTTTTTTCCCGGGCCGCGACATCGGACTCCATGTGACCCGCCTGTTGTTTAAGCCGAACAACACGATCTTCAAAGGAACGCAGCGACCGTTCCACCCGCTCCATGAGTGAAACACAGCGGTCAAAATCAGCCTGAATATTGCGGATGTCGGAGGGGAACGCCGGCAGTAACACCGTAAGGAGGATGAGCAACGGGTGGATGCGGGATATCATCTGAGCGCGTCCGAGGGGTTGTTTATGGGCTGCGGGTACCCGACCGGGCCGCCGGCGATCAGATCGCGCATGATCTGCGCGAGAGAATCGTACTCCGCGTCGTTGTCCTCTATCTGCCAGAGCGCCCTGCGTGCGATCTCGCCCCCGTTTTTAAAAAAAACAAAGGTCGGCAGGCTGTTGATCTGGTACTGTTTCCACAATGTATCATTCTGGTCGATGTCCACTTTCCCGATCAGCGCCTTGCCGTTGAACACTTTTGCCATGCTGTCGGTAATCCATATGGAGCTGATACAGAAATGGCAGCCGGGCGAGTAGAAATCGACCATGGCGACCGCCTTCGAATCGATGACAATACGTTTAAAATTCAACGTATCCAGATCGACCACATTTTTGGTATCGACAGGATCGAGGGTAATGGGACCGTTGAGACAGCCGATGAGGAGGGAAACAAGAGCAGACAGGAAAAGAAATGTCGGGTTGGAATTCTTATGCATAAAACAGCTCCTTCCGGAAAAAAACGATTGATCTTAATATAATGAATTCAGCCCGTAATTCATAATCATTCTGGCATTTCGGATCGGTCGGGATTGTCAGGAAAACACCCGTAGTGAAGCCTCAACCGGTTTAACCCCGGCAATCGTTTACTACCTCCTTATTCCTGATCAGGTCTTTCAAAAACAGTTGCATACTCCTCTACCACAACATAAATTAATAACAGGAACCATTACTGATATTATGGCAACTCATTTAAAATACAGGCGAAGTAGACAAAGAGAGAAGATAATGTCCTATCTTCGTCTCACCCATTCCCACCCCTCGGCCGATGAAATCTACCGAAATCTGAAACAGGCGATCCCGCACCTGAGTCTCGGTACTGTCTACCGGAACCTGAATACGTTGATCGAACAGGGTCTGGTACAGAAGCTGCCGCTCGAAGACGGCATCGACCGGTTCGAAGCGACCATTGCACAGCACTACCATCTGGTGTGTGAATCCTGCGGAACGGTAAAGGATTTTACCATGCCGCACCCGGTCGATATCAACGAGCAGGCGGAAAAACTTAGCCGATTTACCATCAAACGCCACCGGATCGATTTTTACGGAATATGCGAACATTGTCAGACCACCAACAACCACCAGTCAACCGTTCAAGGAGGTCCTCAATGAACCAGAAGCTGACCCACGTCACCGGCGCGCCGGTGGCCGACAACCAGAACATCCTGACCGCCGGAAAGAGTGGTCCCCAGCTCCTGCAGGACGTCTGGTT
>JAFGOU010000162.1 GCA_016926315.1 Chitinispirillaceae bacterium | reverse complement strand
GTCGAGCCGGGCGCCCGCAGGGAACGTGGCGCCGAAGGAGAACTCCAGAGGATCGTTGTTCCGGTCCGTGGCCTGAAGCGTGAGCTGTATTCGCTGATTTTCATTGGTCGTCTGGTGTCCGGGGAAGGACAAGACCGGCGCCCAGTTGAAAGGCCTGACGAAGAGGTTCCAGGAAAAGGTGCTCAGGTGCCGCCGGTTAGTGGCTTCAATGGCGATTATTTTCGCGCCGGTGTCGCTTTCCGTGGTGCGCCAGACGATACCGCCGGTGATGCTGTCGATGGCAATGCCCGCGGGAGTCGGCGGCCTGACCGGTGAATAGACAAGCGGCAGGCCGTTCGGATCTTCGGCGTGAACTTCGGTGCGGAGCGTGTCAAGAGCGGTTATGGTATCGGGCAGCATTTTGGCATCGGTGGTGAAAAACGGGGTGGAGTCGGCCGGCGACTGAATGAAAACGCGCCAGTAGGCGGTATCCTTATCTTCCCAGGGGTCAGTGGCAATGACACGGAAGGTGTCAATGCCGGCGGTCATGGCGGCATAAGAAACCGTCGCATTCACGCCGTTTGGTGTCAGGACAGGGGTCGAGCCGCTGCGAGAAGGGGCGCGTTGCACCACCCAGGCAAGGGAGTCGTCGTCATCGCTGAGAGCCAGGGCAAATGAGACGGTCGCTCCCTCGGGAATGATGGTGTCATGCGGTGTGCGAACGAACCGCGGCGCCCGGTTTTGGATGACGATCATGGATTTCTCGGCACGGTTGCGGTTAACGCTGGCGTCGAGCGCCACGACGGTAATCGTGTCGTAGCCGTGCTTCAGTTTCGTGAGCACGTTCCAGTCGGGATAGTTCACTGCCGCATTTCTGCCGTTGGCCAGCAGGGAGAATATGCCGCTCGCATCGGTTACCGTTCCTCTGGCCAGAATCTGGGTGTCGGCAATCCGCTGGAGATGGCGCGGCTCGACGATGGCGATCGCCGGTGCGGAGGTGTCTGCGACGTCCTTTTCATAGAATACCCTCAGGGTATCGTACCCCTCATTACCTATGCGGTCGATGGAGTGAATCGTGAAACTGTTCTTCCCTTCGACAAGGTCGCGGGAGAAGAAATAGGAACTGTCTTGGGGATCGAGGGTCATCGGAATATCGCTGAGGAACATGCCGCCGATACCCGACTCGTCGATCGCCATGAGTTTTACAACAAGGGATCCGGTCGTGACCGTGTCATCCCAGCGGGGAGGAGAGACAAGCAGGATGACCGGGGGGGTACGGTCCGTGGTCCCGATCGAATAGACGACCCTGATCTCAAGGGAGCTGGCGTTTCCCTTGCCGTCGATCGCCGTTGCGGCAAGGATATTATCTCCTTCGACAAGCGGTACGGTCCCCCGCCAGGTCGTGCCGAAAAGTTGAAGCGCAACGTCGTTGACCGAAGCACCGCTGATGCCGCTGACGTCGGTGAGTTGCAGCGATACGACGCAATTCCTGCCCGGAACGGTATCGCCGTGGATGGGGCTGAGAAAAGCGATATAGGGCCCGATGGTATCGAGCGGGTCGGTGACCCGGATTAAAATCGCGCGGACGGCGGATTCGATATTTTTGCTGTCGCTGACCTTGACCAGGATTGTTTTGTCGCCGGTGTTGTCGAACGTGACGGAAATGGTTCCGGTGGAGGTCGTTCGCGAGAACTCCGTCCCGTCGATAGCCCAGTGAAATGACGCCACCGAGGAACCGATGGCGGTCGCGGTCACCGTTATCGAAAAGGGGACGGATGGTTCGACCGTGGCCGGCGCCTCGATAGAGGTGATTTCAGGAATGCTTTGAGCGATTTCGATCCGGACGCTGTCAATCGCGCTGGTGTCGTTTTCATCGTCCACGGCCTTGACGCGAGCGATACCGCTTCTTTTGAGAAAAACCCTGGTAAGGGTGATGGTGTCTTCCGGCGATCCGTTTATGCTGTCACTAAACTCGCCGTTTCCCATCCAGTCGAAAAAGAATTTATTAATAGCGCCCGGTTTGTTGCCGGTGGCGGTATCGGACCAGGTAAGCCGTATCGGGATGGTGTCGAAGATGAATCCCGTTACGATACTGTCGACAAAGTGAACGTGCGGTTTTTTTCCTGTTTTGTATTTGGGATTGAGGATATCGTAGGGGTTATCCCGATCGCAGTGCAGAAACATGCCTGAGGTTACCAGTATCAGCGCGGTAATGAAGGAACCGGCAAAAAACAGTGAATGGCGATTCATACGGTACTTTTTCTCCGTGAAAAGGGTAGTAATGACGTTTTTGAGAAATGAGGTGGAAAAATCTCTCCTGCATCATGCCCGTCAGGCGGGCGTCGATTGTCACAATAGGATGAAACCAAATTAGTATCTGTTCTGGAAAGCAGCCCTATAACAGTCATTTCGACCAATCGAAAAAATCTTAACCCGTTGATTTCATTAGGGAAGATTTCTCGTGAAACTTGTCCTGAGTTATCGAAAAACTCGAAATGACAAAAGAATTGCTTATTCTGAACAGACATTAAAGGATAATCAAAAATTATGCCAAAAGCGCTACCCGCTTCCGGATTACGGGAAACCTTCCGCACGCTTTTACTCCGGTACTTCGTACTGCTTTTTGATAACCTCACCGGTGAGAGACCAGCAACAATACGTAGATGCCTTCGGTGAACAAGCGCGTATTGCGGAAACCCCAATAAACAAACGTTCATAAAATAATTGTTTCCCCGGCTGCGGTCAAAAAAAAGAAAAAGAGTCGGACGCCGTTACCTTTGTCATTTTAACGGATCACGGATTTTAAATGCATTGCAGGGTAAAAAAAGTTATTTTATGTCGTTGTTCGCTTTTTTCGCAGACAGCGCCATGCACAAAAAAGACAATTCTGTACACCAGTGCAAAGGCCGTTTGAACCGCGGCAAGGTGAAATACTTTCTTCGCAATAAAGCCGCTGGCGGAAGGGCACGCCTGCTATTTCCCGGCGAATACCGCCGGAGGGTGACCGAAGCAATAAGGGAAAGCGGGCAGGCAGTTTTTTAAACAGGAAGCGTTTTACCGACTTTCAACGACCACCATGTCATTTTCGCTGAAAAATTATTCACGGTTACAAAAAATCGCCCAAGGCGGGATGAGTGAGATATTCTGCGCCATGGATCGCGTGTCCCGGCGCAAGGTCGTTATCAAGAAGATGCCTCTGGACCCGCTGAACCGTTCGTTTTCCCTGCAGCGGTACGAGAACGAAGCAAGAAACGCTTCGCTCCTTCCGCATGATCATATCATTTCCATTCTGGATTACGGCGAATATGACGATGTCTTTTACATCGTCATGGAGCATGTAGACGGGATCAACCTCGACCAGTTCATGTCATCCCCCGCGTTCAAGAGCGACATCGGACTGATGATCGTTTTAACGGCTCTTCAGGCGTTGCACCGGGCCCATCAGAACGGTGTGATCCATTGTGATATCAAACCGGCGAATATTCTCATCAGCCGGAACGGAAGGGTCATTGTAACTGATTTCGGCCTGTCGCAGGCAAAGGCCCATGCAATGGACCCTGAGCAGGGAAAGCATGATTTCACCACACCGCTTTTCATGCCGCCGGAACAGGCGAAAGTGATCGCGGAAAAGGTCGGGCTTGCAAGCGATGTCTGGGAAGAAACCGCTACCGTCGTGTATAATGACCTGTCGCCTGAGCAGGCGCGGATGCTGAGCGAACGCGGTGTGCAGTGGGATCTGTGGTCCGTTGGCGTGCTCCTCTACCGGATGTGCTGCGGCAGGTATCCGTTCAACGGGAATGATCTCGCCGGTCTGCTTACCTCCATTGTACACTCCGAGGCAACGGGCATCCATGAGTTGGCGGCCGACCTGCCGAAGCCGATCGCTTCCGTTATCGAGCGATGTCTGGAAAAAGAACCCTACCGCCGGCCTCATTCGCTCGATCCGGTGATCAACGCTCTTAAGAAGCATTTCGCGGCGGTACAAAGCGGCGCCATGCAGGGAATGATTGCGGCGCAGATACAGGAGCAATTGGCGGAAGGGGAAAAACCGGAGGGTTCATTATTGCGGACGATCCGCCCTGTCGTCTCGGCATTGCCAGGCATGACGGCCCGTATCGTTTCCCGGATAGGGTCAAAACTGTGGAGGATGAGCACAGCGATCCTGCGCGCCGCCGGGCAGAGGAGCCGTGCGGAAGAGAGGGAGAAACCGGAAGGGACCGTGCCCTTTTACGCGCCGGCGATGTCCGTTCTGAACTCGCGTTTTTTCAAACCGGTAATCGCCCTTGTGGGAGCGTTGTTTCTTGTCGTGATAGGAACCCTTGTCATTAAAGAATTTCCTGTAAAAGATATCCGTTCAGCGGCCGTGCAGCTGACGGGAAAAAAACAGGCTGG
>JAFGOU010000161.1 GCA_016926315.1 Chitinispirillaceae bacterium | reverse complement strand
TGAGCGGCGCACCGGCATGGGCCATGTGGGCGCGTATCTGATGCGTGCGGCCGGTATCGAGAAACAGGTCGACTCGTGACCGGTCGTCGTCGTACGCTTCAAGCCGGTAACGGGTGCGGGAGTAGACGCCATCGTCACCCACACGCATGGTTGTTTGACCTTGCCGGTCGCGGCTGCGGACCAGGCGCTCTTCGATCATCCCCTCGTGGTCGGGCGGACGATGGTGACAGATCGCCACATAGTGCTTGGTCAGCGAACGCTGCCGGAACTCCTCGTGCAGGCTGCGCAGCGCCCGTTTGTTCTTCGAGATGAGAATAACGCCGGAGGTGTCGCGATCAAGGCGGTGCGCAAGAGCCATGTCTTCCACGCCGCCGATTTTTTTCCCGGTCATGAGATAGGCGACAACAAGGTCGAAGAGGGTATCACCGGTCAGATGTCCGCTACCGGGATGAACGACCAGCCCGGGTGGTTTGTCGCAGGCGAGCACATCGCGATCCTCGTACAGTACCTTGAACTTGCGCTTATAAAAATCGGTCCCGACCAGCCGTTCGAAACGACCGGTATCGTTTTTTGCCGGAATCGCCAGCTCAGAGGGGTTGACGTCAACTATAATTTCATCACCCGTACGGATACGATAGTCCTGCCGTACCCGCCTCCCGTTCGCGCGTACCCCTCCACGGCGGATCAGCGAATAGACGGCGGAAAGCGACATGAGCGGCAGCTTTTTCCGCAGGATCCGGTCGAGCCGGACCTCGACTTCGTTATCTCCTGCATGAATTGTTGTCATAATAACCTGTTGGAGCGTTGAAGGGTTAGAGCGTTCTGCTGACGGAAATATACTGAAACCTTTTCCCTCAACGCTTCAACTCTCCAACGCTCCAACCTTTTTCAGTACCGGTCATACAGTCCGCTGATTGATTTTCCCTGGTGCGTATAGAGGATCGCCTTGGCAAAAAGCTCGGCGACTGAAATGACTTCAAGCTTTGGCAGCTTTTTCTCTTCGGGAATGAAAACGGTGTCGGTGACCACAAGCTTGGTAAGCATTGAATTGCGCAGCCGTTCCGTGGCACGTCCCGAAAGCACCGGATGCACGCAGCACGCCTGGATCTCCTTCACGCCCAGTTTTTCAAGCGCATTGACCACACCGATGATCGAAGCTCCGGAGGCTATTTCGTCATCGAAAATGATCGCCCGTTTTCCTTTGACATCACCGATCACATGGTGTATCTCCGGTACTTCGGAATCGTCGCTGCGGCGCTTGTCGAGAATGGCGAGCGGCAGGCCGAGTCTGATCGCGTAGGCGCCTGCCCGTTTGGCGCTGCCCGCATCAGGGGCAACCACTACCGAATTTTCGGTACCCTGTTTTTCGAAATAGTCGCAGAGTACGCGGCCGGCGAGCAGATGGTCGACGGGTATCCTGAAAAAACCCTGTATCTGCGGCGAATGGAGATTCATGGTCATGACGCGCTGGGCGCCGGCGGTCTCGAGCAGATCCGCCATGAGACGGGCGGTAATGGAAATCCGCGGTTCGTCCTTTTTGTCGCTGCGGGCGTAAGGAAAATAGGGCAGGACCGCGGTAATGCGTCCTGCGCTGGCGTGCTTGGCGGCGTCGACCATGATAAGCAGCTCCATGATCCCTTCGGAAACGGGCGGGCAGGAGGGCTGCACGATAAAAACGTCATGGTTGCGGACGCTTTCGCCGATCTTGACCTTGATGTTCTCATTCGAAAACTTGATGATCCCGCAATTGCCGAGCCTTACCCCCGCATGAGTGCAGATGGCCTTTGCAAGAGGCATATTGGCGTTGCCTGAAAAAATCTTCAACCGGTTATTCATGGCATCGGTCCCTCCCCCTCTTCCCGACGGAAAGCGTCGTTTTCGGGGACTTCTCCTTGTTGAGTGTAATCGTATCCCTGCCCGAGGGCATCGGGTATATCCTGCGATGCATCCACGACGCCATCAGCCGGCGGTACGTTCTCTCCTTCGCCGCCATCCTGCCAGGAACCATCCCCCCCTCCTCCGGCATGCACGTCGTACTTCCGCGCGTCCCACTCAAGCGCGATGTCCATAATTGACTCGGTAATGACCGGTGGCTGGTTCAGGGTCTTTGATTCAAAATAAAAATCGCCGTAATCGAGTTCCAGCATGAGAAAAATGCCCTCTTTTCCCGTGGTATTCCGGAAAAAGGCATCCACGATCCTGCCGTTCACGAAAGCGATATACCCTTTACGGCGCCCGACGTAAATATGAAGGATGCCCTCGCGCCTGCCGAGTTCAAGAAATTGAATCGCGTCCAGCAGGTTGGTCTGCTTGAGGTTGCCAGAATACATGAACCGGGTGGTAAATTGCGGCGCGATCCTTTTTAATGCCCTCATCCGTCGAAGCAGGAAAACGATGACCAGACCGACCATCAACCCGCTGGCAAAACCGATGGCGGCAATACCGATGACGTTCTGGAAAAGGAGTTGCAGTATCATAACGGTTCTGAAGAGTCTTTTGGAACGATGTCTTCGGTAGAGGGAATATACTCTTTTACACGGGATACGTTTTCAATTCCTTTTATCTTCTGCAGTCTCCTGATAATCTGTTTCAGCTGGTTCCTGTTATATATCTCGATTTTAAAGAGGCCGCGCGCCTGCTGGCTGAACGCTTTCATGGAAGCATCGGTCACGTTCGCGCCGAAATCGGAAAAAACCCGGGTCGTTTCATGCAGCAGGCCGGGACGATCGGCACCGACGACCTCGATCGATACCATATACCGTTTTTTCTCCCCTTCGTCCCATGCCACGTCGATCTTTCGTTCGAGGTCCGAAGAAAAATGTTTGGCATTGACGCAGTCATAACGGTGCACGGAAATACCACGGCCCTTGGTCACAAACCCCACGATCTGGTCACCCGGAATCGGGTTGCAGCAGCGGGCAAACCTTACCAGCAGGTTGTCGACGCCGCCAACCAGGACCTGCTGCGATCTGCCGGTAAGACTTCCGACCAGGCGCGACACCATGCTTGAATGCACGTTTTTCCGTACGGTCCGCACCTGGAAATAGTTCATGACCCTGTTGACCGAAACCTCGCCGCTTCCCACTGATTCATAAAGCCGGTCAAGATTGCTGATCCCCAGATACTGAAGCAACCCGGGCACAAGCTCGGAAAAGGGCGTTGACGCATGCAGCCTGCGATAAGAGGCCTGAATGATTTTTTTCCCGAGTTCGATCCCCTCCTGGCGACCGGTGGTTTTGAGCCACCGCCTGATCGCGCTCCTCGCCTTCGGAGTCTTCACCTCGCGCAACCAGTCAATCGACGGTTTCTTCGATGCGGCATGCAGTATTTCCACGGTGGATCCGCTCTTGAGCTCCTTGCTTATCGGCTCGATTTTGCCGTCGACTTTTGCTCCCATGCAATGCACGCCGAGATGGGTATGTACGGCAAAAGCAAAATCAAGAACGGTTGCGCCCTTGGGAAGCGAAATCAGGTCGCCTTTGGGTGTAAACACGAATATTTCCGCATGAAACAGGTCGATCTTGAAAAACTCGAAAAACTCGGTTGAATCGGTCAGGTCCTTCTGCCACTCGATCACGTTTTTAAGCCATGTCAGCGCATAGTCATCGCTGCTCATTTTTTCGGTGCCCCCGCTTTTATAGCGCCAGTGGGCCGCAATCCCGTCTTCGGCAACCTGGTGCATCTCCCAGGTCCTGATCTGCATCTCAACGATCGTGCCTTTTTCCCCGAACACCGTGGTATGCAGCGACTGGTAACCGTTGGACTTCGGGGTGCTGATATAATCCTTGAACCGTTCCTGCAGAGGCGTCCAGAGCGAATGGATGACACCAAGCGCATGGTAACAGTCGCGAATGTTCTTTACAATAACCCTGATCGCGAGCAGGTCGAATATCTCCTCAACCGGTTTATTGCGCTGTACCATCTTGCGGTAAATGCTGTAAAAGTGCTTGGGCCGGCCCACAATCGTCGCCTCGATCTTCTCCTCATCGAGACGGCGCCGCAGCGGGACGGTAAAGCCATCGATAACCGTCTCCCGTTCGTTGCGCGACGCGACCACCTTGGCGACGAGCTCGCGGTATTCGTCGGGATACAGGTGCTTGAATGCCAGGTCCTCGAGCTCCCATTTGATCTTTGCCATGCCGAGCCGGTGCGCAAGCGGCGCATAAATATCGAGCGTTTCCGAAGCGATTGCCTGTATGCGGTCCGGTTCGAGGTATTTGAGCGTCCGCAGGTTATGCAGGCGGTCGGCAAATTTTATAATGATGACGCGCAGATCCTTGGCCATGGAGAGCAGCATTTTGCGGTAGGTTTCAGCCTGCCGCTCCTGCATCGTTTTGGTCTGAAAGGTGCGGATTTTAGTAACGCCATCGACGAGCAGCGTGATCTCCTCGCCGAACTCGGCGGCAAGGCCCTCATGGGTGACCGTGGTGTCCTCGATCACGTCATGGAGCAGTCCGGCGGCTATCGTGACCGGATCGAGCTTCTGCTCGGTCAGGATGAATGCGACCGCCACCAGATGCGATAGAAACGGTTCGCCCGATTTCCGGACCTGGTCCCTGTGGGCAGTGAAGGAAAACCGGAACGCTCTTTCAATGAGATCCGTCTGCACCCGGGGATCGATGTCCTTGATACGCTTAATAAACGATGCGGAGGCCTCGTCAAGCGAGGCGGTGGGAAGAAGAAGGGTGGGGTCCATAGATACTTAGAATATATATAATACTTTTTATTGACGGGGGCCATGGCCTCCATAGCACTACGCGCCTGCCTCCGCCAGCGCCCACTTCTCCTTGTTCCTTAAAATCCCCCGTTTTCCCGCATCAAGCTCCATTTTCCGCAGGCGTACGCTCCTTGGCGTGACCTCGACCAACTCGTCCTCGGCAATGAACTCGATGGACTGGTCGAGCGACATGAGACGGGGCGGGCGCAGCACCACGGTCGCCTCGGCGGTTGAGGAGCGCATGTTGGTGAGTTTTTTCTCGCGTGCGATGTTGACGGTCATATCCTCGGTGCGGTTGCGCTCACCCACGATCATGCCCGCGTATACCTCAACGCCGACGTCCACGATCAGTTCTCCGCGATCCACCATACCCAGGCAGGCGTAGTTCGTGACCCTGCCGGGCCGGTCAGCCACCATGACGCCGCTTGTGCGCTGGGGTATGGGTCCGAACCAGGGCGCATACCCCTCGAAAAGGGTGTTCATGATTCCGGCGCCCTTGGTATCGGTGAGAAACTGGCTGCGAAACCCGATCAGCCCGCGTGATGGAATGATGAATTCCATGGTCGCGCGCCCATGGCCGTGGTTCTGCATGGTGGTCATCCGTCCCTTGCGGACCGACAGCTTTTCGGTGATGATGCCGACCTTGTCTTCCGGTATATCGAGGAACACCCGTTCCGTCGGTTCCAGCACCTTGCCGTTTTCCTCACGCGTGATGACCTGCGGTTTCGAGACCATGAACCCGTATCCTTCGCGGCGCATGGTTTCGATAAGAACGGCCATCTGCAGCTCGCCGCGTCCGCACATTTCGAAGGCATCGGTGCGGCCGATGTCTTTTATTTTCATGGAAACGTTGCCAAGCACCTCCCGCCGGAGCCGTTCGCTCAGGTGCCGCGAGGTCAGATAGGTGCCTTCGCGCCCGGCAAACGGGCCGTTATTGACATAAAAAATCATGGACACGGTCGGTTCATCGATCTTGATGCGCGGCAGGGGTTGCGGGTTTTCGTCAGACGAAATGGTGTCGCCGATCTGGACATTTTCCACCCCCGCGATTGCAATGATGTCGCCGGCGACAAGCTTCTGCACCTGCGTTTTCTGCAGGCCATAAAACGTATAGCAGCATGACAGCTTGACGCCATGCGTCACGACGTCCTTACCGCACAGGCTGTAGAGCTTGTTCATCTCGAGCGTCCCGCTGGTGAGCCTGCCGATCGCGACCTGTCCCACGTATGAATCATACCCGAGATTGGTGACAAGAAATTGCGGGACAACGTCGTCATTGGCTTCCGGTCCGGGGATCGTTTCGAGAATCGCGTCGAAAAGCAGATGGAGATCGGTCGAACCGTCACCGATTTTTTTATGCGCAACCGCGGTTTTGGCGTTGGTGTAAAGGACCGGGAAACCGATCTGTTCCTCGGTGGCGTCGATATCGATAAAAAGGTCGTATACTTCATCGATCACTTCGTCGATACGGGCGTCGCTCCGGTCGATTTTATTGATCACGAGAATGATCGGCAGTTTTTTCTCCAGCGCCTTTTTGAGCACAAAGCGCGTCTGGGGCAGCGGCCCTTCACTGGCATCGACGAGGAGCAGGGCGCCGTCCACGAGATTCAGGCTTCGTTCCACTTCGCCGCCGAAATCGGCGTGCCCCGGCGTGTCCACGATGTTGATCTTTACACCGCGGTACTGAACCGACGTGTTCTTCGCCATGATCGTGATGCCGCGCTCCCGTTCGAGATCCATGGAATCCATGATGCGCTCAGCCACCTCCTGGTTTTCACGGAACGTGCCGCTCTGCCTGAGCATGCCGTCGAGAAGCGTTGTCTTGCCGTGGTCGACATGGGCGATAATGGCGATGTTTCTGAAGTCGGGTTTTCTCATTTCTTTGCTATTCCTTTTTTTTGTTTTCGAGTTGCCAGTTACCAGTTGACAGTTACCAACAAGACCGGAAGGCCATCCGGTGAGCAGATTAACTTTGTTTTACTGTCAGCTGGAAACTGGAAACTGGAAACTATCGCTTATAAATCCCGCCTGCTCCCGGAGATCGTTGATCTCTTTCTGCCAGAAGCGGTCGCTGCCCCAATCGGGAAAGTGTTTGCGAAACAGCGCGTCGTCCGCCTGCCGGCTGCACCAGGCCAGGAAGTAGATCATTCGCATGGCGCGTAACGGTTCGATACAGCGCAGACCGGCCCGGTCGAAGCGGCGGAACCGTTCATAGCCTTTCAGAAACAGGTCGATTTCACGTCCCGATTTTCCGGCACGCTCCGGCAGGAGAAGCCAGAGGTCCTGAACCGGCGGTCCGTTCGCCATATCGTCAAAATCGATGAGCAGCAACCCTTCGTCGAGCCGGTCGAGAATGTTGCCGCGATGACAATCGCCATGAATCCTTATGCGCTCAAGTCCGTCGAACAGCGGACTCGCGGTTTCGACGATCCGCATGCCGGTGTCACGGTAGGTATCGCGAAACCGAGGAGGTATCACCTGATCGTGAAGAAAGGTCAGGTCGTCAACGGCGGAATGGCGGGGGCCAAGCACGATGCGGTCAGGGGCCGGACATTTTTCGCCGCACAAATGCATGCGAGCGACCAGCGACCCGAGTCGTTCCCAGTCATCATCGCCGGCAATCTCAAGCTGGCGACCCGCCCGTTTGGGGAACAGAGAAAAAAGGAGCCTGTCATGTTCCGCGATCGTATCGCCGCCGGCAAGCATCATGGCCGGTACGACCGGGATCTCGGCCTCCTGGCAGTCGGCGATAAAATGGTGCTCGTCCGCAATCGCTTCGCGATTCCACCGCGCCGGGCGGTAGAATTTCACGATGAGTTTCGTTCCCTCCACAGCCCGGAGCTCGTATACCCGGTTGATATAGCTTGGTAATGAAAGCATGAGCGTTGTCAGGCGGACATTGCAGGCCGCCTCGACCGCAGACAGGATGGCGTCAGGCGTAAGCCGATCGAATGACATGGCGTTGTCCTTGCGCTCCTACGACCGGCGTGTCCGGAATCGGCGACGGCCAGACGACGCTCTCCGGTGTTCGAAACAGGGGCGTTTTTCAGCGGGCGCTGCTGCCACAACCCCTCCGCCGTGGCTGAAGCCGGGATATCCCGCAATCGGGAACCGTCTCCCGATCAGGTGCTCGATTTTATTGAAAAATCCCCGTTCGTCCTGCGAGACAAACGTCATGGCAACGCCCGATGCCTCGGCCCTGCCGGTCCTGCCGATCCGATGGACATAGTCTTCGGCGAAACGGGGCGTATCAAAATTGACCACATGCGAAATGCCGGCCACGTCGATGCCGCGCGCCGCCACATCGGTCGCCACGAGCACCTTGAAGCGCCTCTTTCTGAAGCCTTCGAGCGCCTTCTGACGCTGGGATTGCGACCGGTTGGAATGGATGGCCGCCGAGGCGATACCCTTTCTGTCAAGATGACGGGCGATCCGGTCGGCGCCGTGCTTGGTCCGGGAAAACACCAGCATGGTTTCAACCGCCTCGGTATTCAGGACATGGAGAAGCAGCTCGGTCTTCGCCTGCTGCGGCACGGTATAGGCCCGCTGTTCAACGGTGGTCACCGGCACATTGGGTGTTCCGACTTCGATAAGGCGGGGATTTTTCTGGATGAGCGCGGTGAGTTCCTTTACCTCCCGCGACATGGTGGCGGAAAAAAGCAGCGTCTGTCTCCGTACCGGAAGACACGCGATTATTTTTCTCACGGCATTGACAAAACCCATATCAAACATCCGGTCGGCCTCATCGACCACCAGTATTTCGATGCCGGACAGATCAATTGAACGCCGCTCCAGATGGTCGATGAGACGCCCTGGTGTCGCGACGACGATGTCAGCCCCTTCCCGCAGCGAGCGAAGCTGTCGGGCGATGTCCACCCCGCCGTAGATGGCGATGGGGCGTATGGCGCCGTGGGAGCCATAGGTGCGTGCCGCGGTTTCGATCTGTACCGCAAGTTCACGGGTCGGGGTTAAAATCAAGGCACGCGGAAAGCCTCGCTTTCCCGCAGCGTTATCTGACCGGCCCAGGCAGTGCAGAATGGGCAGTACGAACGCCGCCGTCTTGCCGGTCCCGGTGGGTGCGCACCCGATAAGGTCCTTGCCGGCCACGGCAAGCGGAATCGCTTTACGCTGGATTTCAGTGGGACGGTTGTAGCCTGACGAAAAAACGCCCCGCTGTACGATGTCGGATAGACCGACGTTTGAAAAACTCATGGTTTTCCTCTTATATGAACGAGTGATTGACACGCTGCTATCGGAAGTGAAACGAGCAGGAGATAAAAGAAAGGACAGGGTATTCCCTGCAACTCGTGCGCCAAACCATCGAAGAGCGGGTCGCGGTGTCCGTCTGTCTTGAACGGAACTTCTATGACCGGGCACAATATACCTCATGCCGGGACCGGCGGGACGGATTTTCCATGGTATCCGTCTCCGGGGCGCCAAAGACGGTTCTGCTATTTCTGCTTCTTTCCCAGGTTCTTTTCGACAGCATTCCAGTTCAGCAGATGGTCCAGCACCGCCGCCACGTATTTCTGCCGCTCGTCCTGATAATCGAGATAGTAGGCGTGTTCCCATACGTCGATGGCGAGCAGCGGCCGGTACCCCTTGATAAGAGGAGTGTCATGATATTCTGTTCTGTAAACCTTTATATTGTTCCCGTCGAGCACGACCCAGACCCACCCCGCCCCAAGTTTCATGGATTCGTCGACAAACGCCTTGCGAAAAGCGTCGTACGAGCCATACGAAGCGACGATGAGTTTTTCGATCGCGCCTTTTGGCACCCCTCCGGACTTTGGCCTGAGGCTCTGCCAGTAATAATTATGGTTGTGGAGAAGCACGGAGACGTAAAAAATAGTATCGTCGAGCAGGATTCCGTCTTTGTTTTTCATGATCAGTTCTTCAAGGGTCAGATTCTGATACTGCTCGTGTGCATCCACATACGCTTTGAGCGTTTTGTAGAAATCGTTGTGGTGCCTGTTGTAATGAAGGTTGACCGTCCGGGCGGAAATGAAAGGTTCGAGCGCATTTTCGGCATAGGGCAAGGCGGGCATCGCGATCGCTTTTTTCCCCTGCGCATGGACAAACGGGTTTCCAACCGAGGCAAGCGCAAGCGCCGCGCCGGCACCGGCCGTCATTTTCATAAAGGACCTGCGATCATGGGGTGCATTCATAAGAAGCTCCTGAAAGGTGAAGGTGAGCGAAAAATGGACGCGTTGAAAAGCTGCATTTTTTAAAAGGTTGTTATACGGTAAAATATATAGTGTCTGTCCGAAAACCCCTGTTTTCATAACTCGTCATTGCGGACGTGATCCGCAATCAAGGATTTCGCGTCAAAATCAGTACCTGGATTCCGGCTTACGCCTGCCTGCGCGAAGCCGCTACGGCGAAGGCAGGCCGGTATGACGGGTTTAAAAAACGAAAAATGCTCCGTCAAAGGGTGCAGGGATCGCAGTGATGATGGTGGGTATCGATGATTTCTTCAGGAGCAGAACCGTTGTCTTGAGTATGAGCGGTTCATCGTCGATGATCAATACTTTTTCGGGAGTCATAACGGGTTCCCCTTTATTGGTGCTCCATTCGTATGTCCGGCATATCCCCTCGATTCGGGGTGCGCCGGCGTCCCTGTTGTTGAATGCGGATACAGAGCCCTATGGCGTGCATTCCACCGCGTGCGGTCAGCCCGCCTGCACCGCAGCACCGGACACCGGGCCGGGTTGGTGCATTTTCGAAATCCCGTTCCCGCCAGCTTTCACCAGGGCCTGATACCGGTCCCGGCTCTCCCGTAAAGCGGTTTCAGTGCGTTTGAGCTGGGTGATATCGGTCCCATACAGGTTGATCTGTCCCTTTCTGCGCACGGGCACGATGGCGAACAAATACGTTCTCCGGCCGCAGGGTACCTCAAGCACCCGTTTGCTCCTGTTTCTTGCGCAGGTCTGAATGGGTTCTGCTAAAAACGGCGGAACCGCCGAAAAAAAGCCGCACCCCCAGCGGGTCATCAGGGTCGCGCCGGCGTCATTGGCATAAACGATCATGTTTTTTTCGTCTATCCTGAGAAATGGGTTGGGGTTTTCCGCCTGGATCTCCGCCAGCAGCTCATTGCCGGCTTCAACCTCTTTTTTAACCGTGACGTCGTTCAGCACCACAAGGTACACCGGCTCACGGTCCCATGGCACCTCAGAAACCCTCATTTCAACCGTCTGTTTGATGGCATCGTTTCGCTTCAGGTCGATTTCGAGCGTGGTTCCGGTTTTCAGGGGAAAGGAGAATTCACTACCGGCCAGACGGTGGGCGTCGGTTGACAGGAGCCTTTCGGCGCACGGATTCGCGAAAACGATCAGGTTCTTTTTATTGACGGCCACGATTCCGATATCGATGTTCGATACGATGGTACCAAGGCATTTTTCATGACGGTGTAATAACCCCGGCAGTTCCCCGTACCTGCCGGAAAGTTCCCCGATTTCCACGGCGCGCCGTACCAGGTCAGCCAGCATAAGGCCTGAAAAATCTTTTTTCAGGAAATATCCCTGCACGCCTCCCATAATGGACTTGACCACCGTCGGTTCATCTTCGACGTCGGTCAATACGATGACCGGCAGGTCGGGATGCCGGGTCCTGAATTTCCGGATTATTTCAGTTCCTGAACAATCAGGCAGGTCCAGGTCGACCACGACCGCGTCGAATACAATGACCGTGAATATTTTCAGCGCTTTTTCAAGGGATGAGGTGGTTATTGAAGTAACCGCACCGTTGGAACATTTAAAAACCTCACCACGCACCATTGCCGCATACCCGGGGTTGGCGTCGATATGCAGAAAACTAATGGTTCTATGTCCCGGTTTCATCGCATCCATAAAGGACCTGCCGTTGCGGAAAAGCCATTGAAGTCTATAATTTCATATCATTAATGGAAACATATAAACCAGTAAATTATACTCTTTTATAGCTATTTCTGCAATATACTATTTTTTAATGGACAATCAATGATGTTTTTCTTATAATTAATTTGGAAACAAAAAAAGCCGATTCCGCTGCGGTTTCCCCGCGGATGCCGGAAAAACGCTCTTTCGCTGCTCAGGCCATTTACCATGCCTGAAATTATCCGGACCGACAGGAATAAACCATCAATGGACAACGACATCCGCACTATACGATTCATGCGTCTGTTTTTTATCACCCCGGGGGGGGCTCCCCTCCTTTAAACAACCATCCACCCATTTAACCGCAGGAGGAACGCATGGCCAATTTTCCGCAGACCACCACGTCCCAGTTTTCAGGGGACATCGTCATCACCAACGGCGGCAAGGCAGGCATCGGTACCCTCTCCCCGACAGAGAAGCTTGACGTAAAAGGGAACACGATCGTTCGGGGAGAAAATTTCACCTCAGTAGGTGAAACCGCCACGCTCTGTCTTGGCGACGGCGCCCATTACATGAGGGCGATCTACGGTTCCGGACTCAGGATAGGCACCTATCTGGCCCAGGATGCGATTGCAATCAAAGAGAACGGCGGAAACGTCGGCGTAGGGACAACCAACCCGGTTGAAAAACTGGAGGTGAACGGCGGGATCAAGGTAGGTTTTACCAATGACATTCACGCAGGAACGATCAGGTGGCTTGCGGATGACAGGAAATTACAGGTCTTCAACGGTTCGCTATGGGTGAACCTGCATTAACTCTACCGGTTTTCAAAAAAGACGTGAGAGGGAGCTCACGTCCTTTTTCAATGCATCTCCTTTTCCAGATTCAATTTTAACATTTTTCCGTCTTCGGTTACGGCAATGACTTCTCTGTCGTTTTTCGGATAGATGTCCCTCATATTCTGACGGCTATTCCATTTTGCAATCACGGCGCCATTGAGGCCTAATGCAAATACCGTTGAATAAAACGGACTACTGTTATTATTTGCCAACAAAAGGATAATCTCCGGTGAAAGAAATACCGCCCTGCAGTTCTGGTTGGAATAGGTATCCGTTATCTGGTGGATGCGGGTCAGGCTGCCGCTCTGTTCGTCATACCGATATACCTTGTCGCCTAAAACAACGATGATCGTGCCGGCATCATCGGCGGTAATATCGCCTGAATGGTAATTTCCAACGTTCGAATTGATTAATCGTATCAGGCTGCCGTCGCTGCTGAAAACTTCGATTCCCGAATCCGATACGACGTATTGCCTGTCGCCGGCCGAAAGCGCGCTTAACGGTTTTCCCCTGGTGGAAAACACGGCAACTCGCCTTCCGTCAAAATCCATTTTAACCACCTTTTTATCGCCAAAATCCGAAACCAGCAACCCGCTGTTCCCTGCCATCGCCACCCCCACCGGTAGCAAGAAAGCATCATCCATGAAAATGAAATTCCCCGCGCTGTCGAATTTCTGCAGCCGGTTGTTTTTCGTGTCCGTGATGTACATATTACCCGCGCTGTCAAGCGAGATCCTCGTCATGTACCCGAACTGCCCGGGCAATGCGCCGTCTCCCTTGACCATGCTGTCGACAACGGTAAAAATACCCGCGATGGTAACCGTTACGCCCCTGCTCTTCGACCCCTCCTCGCCCAGGCCATTGACCGCAGCGACCCGGTACTCATACCTCATGTCCTGGAGCGCGGTCGAGTCTATATACAGGGTATCGTTTACCATACCCTTATAAATCACCGCGGCCACTCCGTTTGAATCGAAATTGCTCCGGTACAATGCATAACCGCTTACCAGGGCCGGGTCTGCCTTGTTCCACGCCAGTGCCACCAGCTGCTTCAGGGTATCGTACGCCGCCCTGAATCCTTGCGGCACGGGTATGCCGGTAAATTTCAACCGCAAGGTGTCGGCAAGCGAATCGATCGAGCCGGCGTTGACATACACCATGGTATCGAGCGGCAGATACCCCTGCTGGGCGGTCAGAAACCTGACGCGATACCTGCCCTTTGCCATATCGTGCAGTTTGAAATTGCCGGCCGAGTCTTCGGGCGCGGTCCATACCGTTGTTCCTATGACGATGATGATAACGGACCGGCTGTCATGCTCCGGCAGAAGCCGGATTATGCCGTTCACCGCACCCGGCGCCCTGAGCGTATCAGGAGGGAGTATGGCCGGCGCCTGTTTGCTTATCCTCACTGAATCGATCAATAGGCGGTTGGCATTGTCCGAGCCGAACACGTTAAAAACCTGTTCAGGCAGCGAATCGATCACAAAGCCGCCGGTATCGTCGGTGGTGGTGGATTTTATCCTTGAAACCACGCCGGTTTTTCCCAACCCGCCGAAGGGGTTATAATCCGCCGGGACCGCCTGTACGGTCGCGTTTTTCGCACGGGAGCCGTCGGGATTATACATGACTCCCGCGATCATCCCGTTCCCCACGCCCGAACCGTTGCCCCCCTCTGGGTTGAGAGAAGCGCAATAAAATTGTGTAACGATCGCGGTGACAATAATGATACCGGGCGAACAGGGTTTCATGTTTGTCGCCCTCTTTTGACGGTCACTCTTGAAACCGGGAAGAGCTGGTAGTTGAGCTGGTACACCTCGCCCGGGTCCTTGTCGTTCTCCGCGATTTCGAGCTGCCTGAACCTCGACGCCACTATTTCGTCGCACATTTTCCGGTAGCCGTCCGGCGACAGCCCGAGGGTGACGCTCGAAAAATTCCGCCTGGTTTTCGG
>JAFGOU010000160.1 GCA_016926315.1 Chitinispirillaceae bacterium | reverse complement strand
CGGCTCTCGGCATGAGCGGAAAACCTGAGACCTTCCACTTTTTTTGCGAAAACTTCGGCGAACGATACCCGGTGCGCCGCATCTGCCGCCATGGCGCCGGCAATGGGCCTGGAAGCCTGCCGCGCCTGCAGTTCACGGATATCGACCGGATGTCCCGCAACCGTCGTTCTTTCAATGTCCATACGTTACTCACCTCCCTGGGTTGTCACGCTGAAATGTCCACTATGTCGCTTACGCTGAAACTGACCCCGCCGATGCGCACCATTGAAAGACCCGGCAGATTGCTTACGCCATCCACCTTGCCTTCCACGAACGCATAAAGCGACGGGTCGCGCTCGGCGCCGGTGACCTTGATCGAATACTGTCCCGCCGGAGCGTAGGATCCTTCCGTCGTCGCGCCCTTCCAGGTAAAAAACGCGATGCCGTTCTCTTCCGCCGTGCTCTTGAGGGTCGCCACCGTCTCACCGGCCGCATTGCAGATTTTCAGTTCCACCGTGCTGCCGGCTCTGGCGTTGACTTTTATGCCGATCGACTCGTTATCGGCCTGGCTCCATTTCACCACATCCTGAACGACGCGTACGGTCTTGCCGATGAGCGACACCGCCGAAGTCTGGCTTAAAAGCTGTCCCCCGGTCGAACCGCTGCCAAGCGCAACGTCGAGAATGCTGGAAAGCGGCAGTTCGAGACCGTGGATTTTCACCAGCGCGTTGTCTTTAGTGAAGCGTACGCCGGTCACCACGTCCTCCACGAACGCATACAGGCTGTCATCCTTTTCCTCGCCGACGATATGTACCTTGTACGTGCCCGCCGGAGCGATGCCGCCCTTGTCCATCATGCCGTCCCACGACAATCTGACCGTGTTCTGGCTGTCCTTGCCCGAGGCCCTGAAGGTCTTGACAACCGCTCCGGTAGCATCGAGGATCTCCACCGTGGCGTCGGCATTTGCCCCGATGTATACCGGTATCTCAATCTTCTCGCCCGGCGAAGCATACCACTTGACGTTTTCGACCTGCATGCGCGCGGTTTTTCCGATGAGCGACACCGCCGCCGTGCCTGCCATTGAGTTGGCACTCGCGGTCTGCGCGTCGATGGAGGTCTTGAACGAGCTGTCGAGCCCCTTGATGGCGCTCTCGATGTTCGACGTACCCTCCAGCGCCCTGAACTGGGCAAGTTGCGCGACGAATTCGGTATTATCCATCGGATTCAGCGGGTCCTGGTAACGAAGCTGGGTGACAAGCAGCATGAGGAAGTCGTCCTTCCCCATCTCCTTTTCGATCGCACCCGCCGTGTTCCCGCTCATGACGCTTGAACCCGCGGCGATACCGTTTCCGTCCGCATTGACCAATGCCCTGACCGTCGACGAACCGTTTTTTGCGGCCGTATTGATCAGGTCCTCGACATTTCCGCTGATCATCGAACTCATAGGCATCCACCTCCTTTCATCAGGCAAAATATTCAACCGTGTTATCACCGAACCGTCGGCCGGTTTCCGCACCCAGCGCGACATCCGCCGGATCGGTTTCGTCCTCATGATCCCCTTCGGCCGTTCCCGGTGCATGGGCCGCCTTTCCGTTGCGGTTTCCGTGCACGCCGTCGCTTTTGTCGTTCCAACCGTCGTTGCCCACACTCACTTCCAGCGAACCGCAGTTAAGCTGCTGCTGCGCAAGCGAATCCTTGAGCGACTGCAGGTTGGTTTCGACCATCTGCTTCACCACCTGGCTTTCCACGTGGATCCGCGCGAAAACGACATCGCCTTCGACACGGATGCGAAGCCTGACTTCACCAAGCGATTCCGGGCGGAGCATCAAACGGATCTCCGTAAGCCCCGACCTGACCGCGGTTTGCAGCCGTTCCGAAATCTGGCTCATGACGGTCTCATCGGTAGTGCGGTAACTCGCAAGCACGGATTTGGTCTCAAACCCGGCAAAAAGCGGAGTCATCTGCGCTTTCCCCGACGTATCACCGATTGGCAACAGTTCATCAGCCGTTTTCAGCGCACCGACATCGATACCCTGAAGCGCGGAATTCACCGCTCCGGGCGTCAGATACATCCTGACCGCCTGGTTCGCCGCTTCGGTATTCTGTGCCGCCAGAAGCTCCTTTGCCTCTATGTTAAGCAATTTTCGAAGCACCTGACTGCCGAAAGGGACATTACCCGGCAGCGTAACCGTCCTGACCGTTTCGGTAACCGCAGCACTCACTTCGACCACTTTCATTGCGGCACCGTTGTTCCCGGCCTGCCCGTACCTAGCGCACAGCTCGCGCATCTTCTGCACGAGGAGTGCGATATTCGGGGAAGAATCCTTGAAAACCTCCCCGAACACCTTCTCCATCTGCGCCTGGGGCATGGCAATGCTCTTCGGATCGAGCGCCTGCACGATGCCGCCTGACTGCGGCAGCGACAGTTTCTGTGCAAGCTCGGCCTGCACCTTGTCGGCAATACCGAGCATGGAAACGCCGATCTCGATCCTGAAGATCCGGACCTGAACAAGCTCAACCAGTTCCTTCGCCTGCGGAACGCCGATAACGGTTTTCCCATCAAGCGAAATCGCCTGGTTTTTCGCGACCGCCTCCTGTAACACCTGTACGATCTGCTTGAGCGTGTAAAGGATTTCCGAAAACTGCCCGGAAAGATCACCCGCACTCTCGGTAAGCATCAGGTTCTGCAATCCAGAATCGATCTTCAGGTGCATCGCCTCGGAGATCTCCACCAGCGCCTGACTGATAACAACGCTCGCTTCAGCCGCGGTACCCGTCGTTGGTATCGACGGGACAAGGTCCGGCGCTATCTGCCTGATCAAATTGAAAACAGGATGGTCCGCCAATCCGCCGCCCTGCTGGACCGCCAATTCCGGCAACGACAGGTCAGCCTGCTCCAAAGCCAGACCCTCCAATCCGTTTTCAACAAGCGCTTCGGACTGAAGGATCAGCTGCGGCTGTTCGGCAATCTGCTGCCCGAGCAACTCCTGAAGCATCTGATCCCCTGCAGAAAGCTCATCCGTATTTTCCGACGGTGCCTGACCCGAAACAGCGGGATCAGTTACCTTCGCCGCCTGTTCGTTGCTTCTGGCAACCTGAACGTACACGGCTTTAAAACCCTCACCGGAATCGCCTTCCACGGGAGTGCCGGTACCGAACCCCTGCGCCGGCACGGGTTTCTGCCCTGCCTGCGTCCGGTCCATCCGGTCCTGCCTTGCCATCCGCGTAAAAAAAGAAAAAGCCATTGCGTCTGGTCTCATAGTTTTTCACCTCCTTCCATTGAGTGGTTAAAAGATTGATCATTGGATATTTTCCTTTTTGTTAATAATCTTATTTCCGGCGCGTCCCGCCGCCCATCAGCTTTGTAAGCCGCGTCGCCTTTTCCTGGGGCAACGCGGCGATAATCTTGGCTTTCTGGCGGTCGTCGCCTATTCCGTCAAGAATTCCCGCCGCGAGATCGTCTCCAAGTGTCGCGATAATCTGCGCCGCTTCAGCCGGCCGCATAGACCCATAGACCCTCGCAAGCTGGGCGGTCTTTTTCTTTTCCAGCGTATCGCTGCGGGAAACCAGGCTCTCTATCCGCTCCTGCGACGCACGGATATCGTTTTTCTTTGTTTCGAGATCGGCCTGGAAAAGTTCGAGCTTCTGACGCTCCTCTGCAAGACCCCTGCGCTCTGCCTCAATCTCGGCGCGTTCCTGTTGCAATGCCTGAAAGGTCTTTGAATGTTCAACGGTAAGCGAATCGGTTTTTGCCGAGGGCCGAACCTCGATCACCAGCTCCTTTCCAGAAACGGGCTTTTCCGGTCCGAATTCGATGCGAAGATTACCCGTGAAATAGAGTACCCCGAAAAACACCAGCGGGAATGAAATCACTATCAAAAGCGTTACTATAACGATGTCTTTAATCTTCAGATCCATAGACCATACTTTCCCCGGATAGAGGATACGGGGAGAAGCAATGCAATGGGTATGCCATAACGAAAATAAAGTTGAAAGTTAAACGTTGAAAGTTGAAAGTTAATAAGAAACAAGAGGTTAGAAGGATGATACTTTTTGGATACCTTCAAGGATCAGAATGGAAACCTTATTACGGGGAAGCAAGTACCGGAACGGTGGGCAAATTATGCCTGAGAATACTTATGAATAACCTGTGCCGTCATGACGGAAATTTCCATGGCTTTACCTACGTCGGAGAAATTTCTATATGATGACTACCCGACCTACGGTGTAAGATTTCTCCTCGTTACACTCGGTGAAATGACCGTAGCACTAGTTTCCGG
The DNA here is from genome assembly GCA_016926315.1 of Chitinispirillaceae bacterium. Next base: position 3,909 of record JAFGOU010000160.1, on the reverse strand, counting down.
GCAGGCACTTTCTATAATTGATATCTGCTTTTTTCCAGCTACCCTTGCCACTGGCCTGGTACATCTTGGTACATTCTGGTATATTCTAGTCCATAAATATTCCGGTCCGGCTGAAAAAGTTATTATATTACGGTTACGATCACCATTTGCATCCGGTTCTGCATCTCGAAAGGGTTCTCCATGAACAAACCTCTCTCCGCCATCACGCTCTCATGCTTCCTGGCAATCATTACCGTCGCGCTCGCGTGCCCGGTCTCCGCACAGACCGTCTCCTCATTCTCCAAAGAATCCGACGGAGCGCTCTGCCTTTTGTCAAACGGCTCGCGTTTGAAACTGCAGGTATGCGCCGGGAACATCGTCCGGGTCGTGTACACGACGCAATCATCGATTCCGTCGCCCCAGGGGCTGATGGTCGCCCGGTCGACCTTTTCGCCCGGCACCTGGGATGCGGTTGACAACGGGACCGCCATCGTGCTCACCACCCCGACGGTCAGGGCAACGGTCACCAAATCCAGCGGGTTGATCGCTTTCGCTACCGCAACCGGCACCGCGGTGGTATCCGAAACCGCGCGGACCCTCGCTTCGGTCACCAAAGGCGGCGTTGCCGGGTTTTCCGGAACCCTGCATTTCGATTCGCCCGCAGACGAGGGCGTCTACGGTTTGGGAAACCTCTCGCTCGGCACGCCCGCATGGGTGGGCGATACCAGCTACTGGGCCGCACTGCCTCCTGACCGGACCGGCGTCCTCAATATCCGCGGTTTCACCGTCAGCATGCAGCAGTCCAACTGGTATGACGTCATTCCTTTTTTCATGACCACCCGCGGTTACGGCGTCCTGATGAACTTCGCCTGCCGGGCCACCAAAACCCCGCCGCTCAATTTCAGCGCCGATTTCCTGCTCAACAACAGCTGGGACTACTTCTTCGTCTATGGCCCGGAGTTTGACGCCGTCGTTTCCGGCTACCGTTACCTGACCGGCCCGGCGCCAATGCTTTCCAAATGGGCATTCGGATTCTGGCAGTGCAAGAACCGCTATGCCAGTTCGAACGAGCTGACGACCGCGGTCGCGACCTATCGCACGCAGAATATCCCGGTCGACTGCATCGTGCAGGACTGGCAGTGGTGGCTGGGCGGCGCCACCGGGTGGGGCTCGTTCACCTGGGACAATGCGAACTACCCCAACCCGTCGCAGATGCTCTCGACGATCCACGACGGCAACTGCCGTTTTGCCATTTCCATCTGGCCGACCTTCTCGCCGGGAACGCCGCACTATACCGCCATGCAGCCGCACCTGCTTTCCACGGTGTGCAACAGCTTTACCGGCTCCTTCCTGAACGTGTTCGACACCGCCGGCGTGAGGAAATTCTGGGACCTCATGAAAACCTCCTGTTACGACATCGGCGTCGACGCCTGGTGGATGGACGCGACCGAACCGGAATGCCCCCATCTGACCGGAACAAACACGCCCATGGGCATGATCGACCAGTACTCCAACGCGTACTCCCTGTCCGCCTGCAAAACCATCTACGAAAAACAGCGCGCCGCACCATCCGCAAAGCGTGTCGTGAATCTCACCCGGTCGGTCTATGCGGGCCAGCAGCGGTTCGGGGCCATCTACTGGAACGGCGACATCAGCGGCGGCGATTTCAACAACATCAAGACCACCGTGGTCGGCGGCATCAACTCGTGCATGGCCGGAAATCCCTACTGGACTTCGGACATCGGCGGGTTCCAGACCAATCCGTCCGACGCCACCCTCATCCGCTGGTTCCAGGTCGGAACGTTCTTCCCCATCTTCCGGATCCACGGCTCCCGCAACACGGAAATCTACAACATGAGCCCCACGGCAAAACCCATTGCCATCGCGTTCACCAGGCTGCGCTACCGACTCATGCCCTATATTTACTCCCTTGCGTGGAAAGTGACAAACGAAAACTACACCATGACCCGCGCCCTGCCGTTCGATTTTCCCGGCGACCCGGCCGTGCGCAACATCGCCGACCAGTTCATGTTCGGCCCAGCCCTGCTCATCAACCCGATCACGGTCGCGAGCGGATCGAGCAGGAACGTCTACCTTCCGGCTGGAAGGTGGTACAACTTCTGGACCGGCGAACCCGACAGTGCAAGCGGTTCACGGACCGTTCTCGTGAATTCGGGCGCCGCCACCATCCCGGTTTTTGTCAGGGCTGGCTCAATCATCCCCATGGGCCCGCGCATCCAGTATGCAACCGAAAGCGCCGACCCGATCGAACTGCGCGTGTATCCTGGCGCCGACGGCAGTTTTACCCTTTATGAAGACGAAGGGGACGGTTACGGTTACGAAAGCGGCCGTTATGCGACCATTCCGTTCTCCTATTCCCATACGACCGGCAAGGTGACCGTGGGCGCGCGTTCAGGGAGCTTTCCCACCATGCTCGCGAACCGCACCTTCAACGTCGTTTTTGTACGAAGCGGCCACGGCATCGCCGATACCATCACCACCAATCCCGATTGCGTCATTCCGTATACAGGAACCGCTGTCAGCGGCTGCCCGGTATCGGGAATCTGCCGGGGGTGCATTGTCCCGAAACCCGCAAGGGAACAGCCTTTTCTCCTGAAAACCGCCGGGGAACGGATAGCCTTCCCTTCCGGGTATGACGGCGCGCTGAAAACCGTTACCGTGTATGACCTGTCCGGCCGGCTTCTGCACCGGTCTGCGTTCAGCAAACAGGCCATCTGCCTGCGCGCCGACTTCAGCCTGCCAAACGGAACCTATCTTGTGAAGGTATGGATGGCGCCGAGATAACCCGCCCTGCACCGTGTGGCATTTTCTCTTGTCATCGACACCTCAGGGCGGAGATCAAACCCTTCTTGACCTCCCCCCGTTTCCTCTCCCGGCTCCCCGGTTCCTCAATGTATTTTACTCCAAACCCCAGGAGCCGCCATGCCCGAAATCCTCTCCGACTTTCCCAAACTGCAATGCCCTTTTATTCGGCAGACCTTCCCCATCAACAAGGATCATTTCAAGCGAGACGGCAGTAAACACGGTCTCCGCGCGTCTGAAGTATACCTGGTGGTCGACCGCGTTACTCCGGGCTACGAATGGGTTTTCGACGACCCGGACACCTTTGCGGTTGAAAAACTCAACGGCACCAACATCAAACTCAAGACCGAAAAAGGCAGGCTGGTGGCGCTGCAGAACCGCAAAAACGTTCTCGACCCGCTTCAGATCGTGGGCGGAAAAAATTTTCTCATCGAAGGAATCTTCCGCGCCATCGGTAAAAACTATGTGAAACCAGACGGCGAGCAGACAGGCGAATGCATCGGACCAAAACTGCAAGGGAACCCGTATAAGCTCGACTTCCACGAGTGGTACCCGTTCGACAAGGCGCTCACCGACCTGCGCTACAAGTCATTCCACGATCACGAACGGAACTTCGACAACTGGAGCTCATGGTTCAAGGACTGGCTCCACTCACGCTTCTACCAGAAGATCGCCTCCAAAAAAGGACTTGACGAAAAGGTATTCGCCGAAGGGGTGGTTTTTTACAATATGCGGCGCAAGGCGGAAAACCGGTCGTACATGGCGAAACTGCGGCGCGACATGTTCGACTGGTACTATGAGGGTATTGAAATTTACGGTTACACCAAAGAAGGTAGGCCCGAAATCGAGGACCAGGAGAAATTCGAGTAGGTGCCCTGTCGAGGTCCCCGGGACCGGGCATGGCAAAAACATATCGAATTCAGACGTTCATTCTCCATTCCGCGTTCTGCAATCACTCCCAATCACCCGAATGCCTTGATTCCCAGCACGGTCATCGCCTCACCAACGGTAAAAAACGATCCCGCGACGCAGACGATATCATCCGGCCCCTGCAGTGCCGCGGGCAGGGCAGCCGCAACAAGCGGAATGACCTCCGCCTTACCGGTG
>JAFGOU010000014.1 GCA_016926315.1 Chitinispirillaceae bacterium | reverse complement strand
ACGATCGTACCTGGAAAGCGTTGGTGAGGCCGGCACGGCGTCTGCCGCACGATGCAACGGTCCTTGCCCCTGACGGCGACGTTCTGGTTGTTCAATCAATCGAACCCGGCGGGGAGCGGGTGGTCTCGCTTGCGTTCGGGAGCGTTTCGCCGTCGGTCGGGGAGTTGCTTGAAAGATCCGGTACCATGCCGCTGCCCCCCTATATCCGAAGGCCGGTGGAGCCGGATGACCGGGAAGCGTATCAGACCGTTTATGCCCGGGAGTCCGGCGCGGTTGCCGCACCCACGGCGGGGCTCCATTTTACCCCGTCGCTTCTTGCCGCGCTCCGGGAAAAAGGGGTAAACACCGCGGAAGTGACGCTGCATGTCGGTATCGGCACTTTTTTACCTGTCAAGGTCTCCGACCCCGCAGACCATGTCATGCATGCGGAGCGGTATATGCTCCCGCAGGAAACGGTCGAAGCGATCCGGCGTACGAAAGCGGGCGGCGGCCGGGTGGTGGCGGTGGGTACGACGACCGTGCGGGTGCTGGAACACAGCGCGGCGGCAACTGGCGCGGTGACTTCGGGTCAGGGGCGCACCCGGCTCAAGATTCTGCCGCCGCATGCGTTCACGGCGGTCGATGTCCTCATCACCAATTTTCATCTTCCGAAATCAACCCTGCTCATGCTGGTGAGCGCGTTCGCATCGCGGGAAATGATCCTGGCCGCTTACGCCGAGGCGGTGAAAAAGGAGTACCGGTTTTTCAGTTACGGCGATGCGATGATGATGGTATGAACCGCCTGTTGGTCTGCAATTGGCCTACCGAAACCACCTTCCCCTGAGATATTTTTCATTCTTCTTTTACCCGGGAGCAGTGATGTTCGACCAATCCGATCCCTCCATTCTCTGGGTGGAACCTACCGCCGCTTTCAACGGAGACGGCACCGGTGACCGGCCTTTTCAGACCATTGACCGCGCGCTTTCGGCGGTCAGGCCCGGGAACACGATTGTCCTTAAACCGGGCGTCTACTCCCATACGGTCACGGTGGAGGTCTCCGGCACAACACACCAGCCGGTCAGGATCGTCGCGGAAAACGGCGCCGAGGTACGCGCTGCCAACTGGTTTTTCTACGACGTGAACAACGTGATCGTTTCGGGACTCGCCTTCCGCGACGTACCCAACGGTGCCATCTCGGTAATCGGCGCCTGCCGGCATAACCGGTTTGAGGAACTGACCTTCATCGACTGCGGGGCAGGGGAGATGTCGTCCTGTACCATGTTTTTCGGCGGCTCGGGCGGCGCGTGCAATGTGGTTGAAAACTGCCGCTTCGAGCGGAGCGGGGACGCGCCGTCGCGTGGGGGACCGTTCATAGCTCTTATGGTCGCTGAGGGAGACGCCGACTCCGGCGCCGCGATAATGAACCATCTTTTCAGGAAAAATTATTTTGTCAACTATACCTCCGGCATCGTGCTGGGTACCGGCGACGCTCCGCGCGGGCAGTATGGTCATATCGTGGAGTACAATACCTTTGAACGGTGCAGCGGAGACACGCTGCTCATAAAATGCGGCGATACGCAGGTGCGCGGCAATCTGGTGCGGGAGTGCGCAGGCACCGCCATCGCGGTCAGGGCCGGGGCCAACAGCGTGGTCGAGAGAAACCGGGTGGTGAACGGCGTGCACGGGATCAGCATGGCGGGTCCGGGACATACGGTGGCCAACAACTGTCTGGTCCGCTGCCGAGGCCAGGGGATGTATGCGGCCGGGGGCGGGAACAACGGCGCGGCGCAGAACCTGTTCATCGAAAACAACACCTTTGTTGAGTGCGGAAGCGGGTCAGGGGTTGATGCGGTCCGGCATCCGGCCATACGCTGCGATCAGGAAACCAGCGGCATTATAAGAAAAAATCTGTTCGTCGGCAAAGGGCGGGCAATTTCCTCCGCTGCCGGCGATATGCCGTTCGTGATCAGCGACAATGGCGCCGGCGAAGGCATCGAGACCATTGAGGGTGTTGCTCCGGCGGCAGCCGGTTTCAGGGACCGGGCCGCAGACGACTATTCGAACGACTCGGGATACGGCGCTTCCGGCTGGTCACTTATGCCGGAGGGGTTTGACCCGCACGGCGACGATGGCGATCCGGAAGGCGGGTACGGTGTGGCGAGCAACGATGAGGAGTGTGGCGACGTGTCTGCAGACGAAGATCCTGCCGAATTCGGATCGTTCATGGAGCGCTTTTATAACAGGGACGCCCGGGAAGATGACGGCCGGGAGGAGCAACAGGGTTTTCAAGACTTCGCGTGATACCCGTACGCCAATATTGTATATTATAATATCATGTATAATCGAATATTAAATATCGGTTTGTCCTCCTTAGAAACATGCTTTTTATGGGGTCCCCGGCAAACAGGTAAAACCACCTTATTGAAAAATCTGTTTCCGCACTCACCCTATTTCGATCTTCTCCGGTCCGAACTGTTTTTACGCTATTCGCGGTCACCGTCATTATTTCGCGAAGAATGCAGGGCCCTAGTCGATCGATCGGTTCCGGTGATCGTCGATGAAATCCAGAAGGTACCGTTGCTTCTTGATGAGATTCACTGGCTTATCGAAAATAGCAATTTACGATTCATCCTGTGCGGCAGCAGCGCGAGGAAAGTAAAGCGCGGTCATGCAAACCTGCTCGGCGGCAGGGCGGTCCGGTATGAGCTGTTTCCTTTGGTATTTCCGGAGATACCGCAGTTTGACCTGAAACGGGCGCTGAACAATGGATTGATTCCCCGGCACTATGCCAGTCAGCACGCGCCGCATTTGATTCATTCCTATGTGGCCGATTACCTCCAGAATGAAATTGTCGCGGAATCGCTCATCCGCAGTATTCCTTCATTCGGCCGCTTTCTGGAAATTGCGGCCTTGACCAATGGAGAAATGGTGAACTATGCCGGAATAGCGGCTGACTGCGGGGTTTCCGCTCCGGGGATCAAGGGCTATTTTCAAATCATGGAGGACACCCTTCTGGGCAGGTTTCTTCCGGCGTTTCGAAAGCGGGCCAAGCGGCGACAAATCGGCGCACCGAAGTTTTTTCTGTTTGATGTCGGTATTGTCAACCACCTGGCAAAACGGGGCATGCTTGAGCCGGGAAGCGAGCTCTTCGGCCGTGCCTTCGAACATTTTCTTTTCATGGAGCTGACCGCGTATCTCTGCTACTCGGAAAAATGCCAGACCCTTTCGTATTGGCGAACGGTAACGGGATTTGAAATTGATTTTGTGGTCGGTGACGGGGAGATCGCCATTGAAGCAAAATCGTCCGACACGCTGCGCACCAGGCATTTCAAGTCTTTGCGCGCCTTCAGGGAGGAGTTCAAACCCCGCCGTTCGATCATCGTATCGCTCGATCCCGCGCCGCGCAGGACCGATGATGATATTGAGGTCCTGCCGTGGAACATTTTTCTGGAACGATTGTGGGCCGGGGATATACTTTAATAGCACCCGGGAAAATGTTCAAAGGCGTGATAGAAGAGACGCCGCAGGCTGGCCTCCGGCGTCTTTCCCTGGAACGTCGCGCAATCGGCCTCCCCCTGTGCTATCGGGTCAACGTGAACGACCGGGAGACGGTCTGCCCGGCGCTTGTCAATCTGGCTACGTAAGCGCCCGCCGGCAGCCTGGCGTTTTGAAGGGCATAGGAGCTGCCGTTTACCGGCGACCGCATCAGCTCCCGTCCGTTTGCGCCAAAGAGCGAGAACATGCCGTTCTCAACCGGCCTGCTGAAGGTGAATGCGGTCCCCTCCGCGGTGAGGTGGTTGAGCACGGTCAGGATGGCCCCGGTTTTCGGCCGGTGATTTCCGTTGATGTCCACGGT
>JAFGOU010000159.1 GCA_016926315.1 Chitinispirillaceae bacterium | reverse complement strand
GACGCCGGCGCTGTTTACAGAACGGTATTATAAAAATCAACAGGAAAAACTCTCAAAACAAATGGTACAGTGATTGGGGGCAGGTCGTTCTCAGCCATCAAATCCCCTGCAGGAAGGTTCGCTCCCCCTGGCGCTGCCACCTCTTCGTTTTGTCAGGATCAAGGCGTCAAATCGGTCCTGATGATAATATCATCGGAATAGACGGTCCCATTTTGACTTGCGAGAATGCCCAGCCTGCCCTGAGTAAAGGCGCTGTCCACAACAGCCGTTCCAACATTAAGACTGCCGCCTGTAACCCTGAAGGTCAAGAGGCTGTCGCGGCACTCCACGGTCATGGTATACCAGATGTTTTTATCGAACGCAATGCTCTGTACAAAGAGGTCGGTGGAAGTTCCCCCGACTACCCTGCTTACAAAGGCCACCCCGGCGGCATCAAGGAGCAAGCGGTAATAGTTGTTTGTATCGACATATCTGAAATATATCCCCATTGAGGGGTTGCCGCTGTTTGATTTCATGCGGACGCGGAAAATAAAGTCCCTGAACTCCTTGTCAGTAAGACAACAGGCCTCACCGCCTGCAGTCGTCCCTTGATAGATATGCGGAACCGTATGCGATAGCGTATCCGATAAATCTTCCGCTACCTGCCAGATCCCCGCCGGCAGGCTCCATCCCGGTATAAAAGCGGTCCCTATATTATCAATTTCGAAATCGTACGCCATTTCATGAAAGTACACATCAAGGATATCATCATCGCCGGCCGACAGACTTTCAGGGAAAAATTCAACTGACGTATGATACGCGGCTTCGGCCACCACCGTGTAGATGCCCGGATCTGCTTTGGAGAATTCGAACCGGCCGTCGCCGCCGCTTGTCACACTGTTCGTCACGCGATCTTTGTGCACCAGTTTTACCAGGGTGCCCGGCAAAAGAGTGCTGTCAACAGTACAGGTTTTTCCGCTGAGATAACCCTTGTCCGGATTAAGCGGGTCAAACACGTTGTCGCGGGGTGGATTCAGGCACGACAGAATAAAACAGACCTGCAGCAGGAGGATAAGAACAGGGACTTTCATTGATGTTCCCTTCCGTTAAAAAACGATCGCATAGCAGAGGCTAATGCCGTTGCGTCCGGATTCTTGCCGGTAGTCCCGTCCTGGATTGACCATGGAAGTCGACCTGTTGCCGCCCGCAAAGATCGCGTCCCCGACGCTGTATATATCAATGCCGATAAACGATACTATGCAGAGCGCCGAAACATTATACAAGATTTTATATGATCGGTACGTATTATCGATCGCATTCCCACTGGAAGGGTCTGCGTTTATATAGGACGCATGAGCATAATGTGTGATAATGGCTGTTACCAGTGCGGCACCTAAAGAGATGCATGCGGCAGCGGTCATTTTGTTCCCTTTACCGGTTTCTCCAAGGTATCTCTGGCCCCAGCCGGGCATCATGCAGGAACGCCACGCTGCGCCGAGTCTGCTCCTCGATGATAAAGGAGGCGGGAAAAGAACTTCGGTCTGCGCGGTAGGCGTCGTTCCAACGGCCGTGGGCACCGCAGCAGAAGACACCTGCATTTCTGATTTTGTCTCTTCAAAAACCCTGATGATCTTCGGAGAGACCGTAACCGGGTCCAGCTCCAGCCTTGGGTTGAGCGCCAGCAGCTTTTTAAACTGTTCCTTTGCTTTATCGGTATCGCCGAAAGCAACGTAACTGAATGCCAGATATTCATAGGCCTCCATCCGGTCGCTCACCTTCAACAGCTCTAAAAACTGGAGGGTTTTTTCAAGTTGAGAAATCGCATTCTCATATTCAGCATTGCGATAACAGGTCTTCGCCTGTTCAAGCATCGAATCCAGAGACTCTGCGGGGATTGTCTGCGCAGTTGCCGATCCGATTACCGCTACGGCCGCTACCGTCAGGGGTAGAATGATACTGCGCATGTGATGTCCTCGCCTATTCTGTCAGTAATTCAATTTCTTTTTCGTTAACTTGGGCGTCGTCTCGTATAACGTACCGTCAATATATATATATGTCCGCCCACGGATTAACCACCAACGCTAACGACCTTCCTGGGGTTCGAGTTTCACGTCAACGCTGCAGGTGTCGCCTGGTTTGAAGGTGATCATTCTCTGCCATGATTTATAATTCGGGTTTTTAAGCGTCACCGTATGCGTTCCCGGCAAGATCCGCAGCGGTCTGGCAACAGGCGTTGTCTCGATGTAGCCGTTATCAAGGTAAATATCCGCCCACGGTTCGACTTTTATTTTTAATGAGGAAAAGCCATTAAGCGGCGTTGCCGCTGACAATTGAACCTTCGTCTCTTTCATCTGTGTAACATTAAGGGGTACGGCTTTTTTCGACGGCGCTTTACGGCGAGCTTCGGTTATGATTTCCTTAGTGACCGCAGCGCCTGCGTGACTGGAATTTACAACAGCAGTATCGGCTTTTTTTGTTTTTTCCTCAGCGGGCGATTTTTCCCCCGGCGCCACTCCCGGTACTTTACCTAAAACCAGCACAAGAAAGGTTGCGGCCGCAGCAACAACGGCGATTCCGGAAGCTCGAAGTGCCTTTTTCAGGAAAACCTGAAAGGATTCTTTGCGAGCTATAAAAAGCTTTTTGACTTCACGAACCGCAGGTTCATCGTGGGGAGTGACAGGACATTGGGAAGAGGGCGCACCTACAGAACGTCTTTCCTCTAAGGCTGTATGCGGCGGGCGGGCGTCCGTTCCAACGACAAGGTCGGCGATCTCTTTTCTTGACAGCTCATAGCGCTTCTGGCGGAAATAGGACAGAATGTCACTGCCGACTTCGAAGGCCGAGCTATACCTGTTATCACGATCCTTTTCCAGCATTTTCCCTGCGATTGCGCTGACTTCCGGGGATAATTCCGGTTTGATCTCGCTCAAGGGGGCTGGAGGCTCCGTCAAGATCTTCAAAATAATCCCCGTATACGTGTCGCCGGGAAACGGCCTTTTTCCGGCAATCATTTCGTACAAGATGATCCCAAGGGAAAAAATATCCGCGCGCTCATCCACTTTTCTGCCTGCCGCCTGCTCCGGCGACATGTATGCCGGCGTTCCCATCAAGGAATCGGTTAACGTCAATGAGTCGAGATGCCTGATCTGGGCAACGCCGAAATCGGTGATTTTGGGAACTCCGTCGTAGCCTATGAGGATGTTCGAGGGTTTTATGTCGCGATGCACCACTCCTTTTTTATGAGCGTAATATAGCCCCTGACAGATTTCGTACACAATGGCGAGCGCCCTGCAGAGCGGGAGGCATTTCAGGGTGGAAATGGCCCAATTAAGGTCTTTCCCTTCCACGTACTCCATGGCAATAAAATATGCGCCGTCGGATTCTCCATAGTCAATAACCGAGACGATGTTCTCATGGTTGAGATTGGCCGTTGCCTTAGCCTCCCGTTCGAATCGCGCGATAAAATTCCTGTCCTGCGTCAGATGGGAATGCAGCAGCTTAAGCACGACGGTCCTGTCCAGAGAAATCTGAGTCGCCTTGTAAATGGAAGCCATTCCGCCCGTGGCAATGAGTTCCTTGATCTGGAAATTTTTAACTATGCGATTTTCCATAATAAATAAACTCAACCTGCCTGATAGCGCCGGTTGCTGTATCCGGGGGGTGATGATTACGGAATATTGATTAAAAATATAGTATAGGTCAAGCTAAAGTAGGGTGCAAACGCCGCAGGCGATATTGACGCGGCCGCTGTTGAATCGTATCTTTATAGCAAAGGGGGACGGCTATGCCTGATGAACACAACGACACGGGCGGAGAAAAAACCGTCTGGATCAGAAGACCTCCTACTACGGTTTTTCAACATATGCGGGTCACGCTGCCATCAAAAGCGTACCTGGTTATAATCGGTGGAATGGACGGGGACAGGGGCAGCGTATTTCCGGTCGATCAGCCTAAGGTAACGCTGGGGCGTGCGTCCGAATGCACCATCGTCCTGCAGGACCAGAGCGTTTCCAGGGTCCACGCGGAAATAGTCCAGCGTAAAAACGAGGGCACATTAATCCGTGATCTGGGGAGCACCAACGGGACCTACCTGGCCGGCCAGCGAATTAAGGAAGCCGTTCTTAACCATGGCGACAAGGTGCTTCTGGGCAGGCGAACGATCCTTAAATATGAGATTTACGATCAGCTCGACGCCGCTTATCAGAAGCAACTATATGAGTCGTCCACGCGCGATGGGCTGACCGGAATTTACAACCGGAGATGTTTCAACCAGATGGTTGTTTCCGAGCTTTCGTTCACCAAACGGCATCATTTATGGCTGTCCCTGTTGATTTTTGACCTCGACCATTTCAAGAAAATCAACGACGTCTACGGACATCGTAACGGCGACCGGTTATTAACGAGGGTCACTAACGCCGTGTACACAATACTGAAGACAGAAAACTTTTTCGCACGCTACGGCGGCGAAGAGTTCGCGATCATCGCCTCGGGGACCAATTATGAAGGGGGAATGGGCCTCGGACAGCGCGTGCGGCAGCAGGTGGAAAACGAGGCGATCATTGCCGACGATTACCACGACAAAACCATAAAAACCACGGCCAGCATAGGCGTTGTCACCGTGGGGCACGACGCAGCAGTAGAGGCGGCCGCATTGATTTCCGCTACCGAAAAAAACCTCTCCGAAGCAAAAAACAGCGGCCGCAACAAGGTAGTCTGCACGCTCATGCGCTGAGCCCATGTTAGGGAAAAATCATATCCGTCACTCAGTATGAGCCGGGTACCTGGAAATGGGCACTCTACGGTGCGTGTGTTTTTGAATTGAGCGGTGAAGGATTAATAGTTTCATAAAGTTTCGCAAGAATCTGCGCGATCATCGTTGCCCGCGCCTCGTCGCCTGCGGATTCTGCCGATGCAAGCGCATTCTGAAGGACCGAAACCGCATCGGTCACGTGACCTTTTTGGACATAAGCATAAGCAAGATTCTGAAGGGGATCGATCGCATCCGGTTGTATTGCCAGTGCCTTGCAATACCGGGCTATCGCCTCATCTGTTCTTCCCATGTTCGCCAGCATAAGCCCGAGGTTGCTGTGGGCTTCCGCATAATCGGGGTTGCTTTCCAATGCCTTCTGAAAATGGGAAACAGCCTCGTCCGACCGGCCGATCTGCGCCAACAGTATACCCAGGTTGTTATGGGCCTCCGCATAACAGGGATTACTATTTAATGCCTTTTGTAAATGAGCAATAGCCTCGTCTGTCCGGCCCATTTTCGCAAACAGAAGACCGAGGTTGTAGTGCGCGATATAATTGCCTGAGGTGCAGGCAAGTGTATGCGTCCATAACGTTTCACTGGTCCGCCAATACGAGGTCTGCAGACGCGCGCAGAAAATCAAAGCGACCAGAATCACCACAGAAAGGCCGCCAAGAACCCGGCGATAATAACGCCTGCCGGCACACAGATCAGCCGCAGTCCAGGCCAGCAGCAGATACAAGCCTATCTGCGGCAGGTAGGTGTAGCGGTCGGCATGGGCATAGTGGGATATCTGCACGATCCCGATGACCGGGACCATCATCCCCAGATACCAGAACCAGCCTACAGCGAGGGAGGGTTACGTTTTGCGAAATGCCCATACCGCTCCTGTTATGGCCAGCAGCAGCCCTGTTGCTCCGGCGGCCTGCCAGAACGGCAGACCATGTACGGGGTTGGGATACACGCACGCCAGCCCCGACGGCCAGACCATCTGACAAAGGTACGTGACGTAGGATTCTATAGCGTTTTCCAGCCGCAGGCCGAACGACATCTTGTCGAACGACAGTTTCTCCGAAGCGAGGAGCGTCGCTGCGCATGAACCGGCAGCCAGCACAAGCAGAGGGATTTTTTCGGCCGCCAACCGGAGAACGTCACGGGAACGGATGCACGAAAAACGTTTCAATGGCCAGTAGTCAAGAAGCAAAAGGACAAAAGGCATTGTCACCAGCATGTTCTTGGACAGCAGTCCCAGAGCGAAGAGCAGCACGACGGCGCCATAGCGGACCATCGAGAACGGACGTCGCACATAGCGGACGTAGGCCCCGAGCGTCAGCATGGAAAAGAATGCGCTTAAAACGTCCTTGCGCTCCGATACCCACGCCACGGACTCCGCCCGTAATGGATGAATGGCAAACACCGCGGCCACAAACGCGCTGCGCCACAGGGACCCCGTCATCCGGCGCAGCACGAGGAAGAGCAGGATTGCCGCCATTCCATGCAGCAGGAGGCTGGTGAAGTGATGCCGGCCCGCACGCAAACCGTACAGCTGGCAGTCAAGCATGTGGGAAAGCCACGTCAGGGGGTGCCAATGACCGACCTGACTGAAGGTCAATGCCCAGCGAAACCCCTCGCAGGTCAGACCCTTTTGGACAACAGGATTCTCATACACATACACGTCATCGTCGAAATTGACAAAATCGTGACGCAGCGTCTGACCGAAAACCGCCAGCACGACGGCCCCCAGAAAAATGCAGACCAACACCTCCGTCCAGCGGTTATTCATAGACGTCCGCCTTCGATATTTTCATGAGACTTGACAGCACCTGCCATGGAAAAATACCATCCGTCATGCTGCCTTCCTGAAATAATGACAGCGCTGATGGCAATCCCCCCGGAAACCTGATCATGTGAGAAGCAGTATGCCAGCCTTCTGCAGGACATCCGTCCCAACCTCAGGGACGTAAAAAAAGGTTCTTCATGAAAAATTGACCTCTGGGGTTCGCTCCCCTGGCGCTGCCACTTCAAAATGGCCTCCCGTTGAAGAAAGGGCAGTTTGAAGAGTTCTTGCCTACCCTTCCTCCTTCGCCGAAGTCTCCCGAATACCCCCAAGAGCTATGTAAACGTGATAGCGCCGTGATAGTGTGAAAGAAAAATATTAGTAGTAAATACCATAATTACCACATAAAAAATGTCGTTTTTACATTTTTTGCCATGTTTTTTATGTAACTATTGACACTTTTTGGCACATACTTGTCTTTTTTAACCGGAAAACAAAAATTTGAAGAAGAAACGTCTCCTCTTCCCGCCAATTATTTTGTTGTTGAAATTCCATGAAATTCTACGCCGACCTGCACATACACTCCTCCTACTCCCGCGCCACGAGCAGGGAGCTCACGCCGGAGAACCTGCACGCGTGGGGGCAGATTAAAGGCCTGCGGGTCATCGGCACCGGCGACTGCCTGCACCCGGAATGGTTTGCCGAATGCAAAAAAAAACTCCGCGATGAGGGTAACGGACTTTTCTCCCTGAAAGCGGAATACTCCCGCGCATCGCAGAAGCTTGTGCCCGCCGCCTGCGCCTCGGACGTGCGGTTCATGCTGACCGTCGAGATTTCGAACATCTACAAACGGGGCGGACGCGTCCGCAAAGTGCACAACGTGGTCTGCTTTCCGTCGTTTACGGCCGCGGAAAAGTGCGTGACACGGCTCGAGCGCATCGGCAACCTCAAGTCCGACGGCAGGCCGATATTAGGGCTTGACTCGCGCGACCTTCTCGAAATCGCGCTGGAGTCCGACCCCAAGGCAATGCTCATTCCGGCGCACATCTGGACGCCGTGGTTCTCTGCCCTGGGCTCCAAGAGCGGTTTCGACTCCATCGAGGAGTGCTACGGCGACTTGACAAAGCATATTCACGCGGTGGAGACCGGCCTTTCGTCCGACCCTGCCATGAACCGGCGGCTTTCGAGCCTCGACCCGTTCGCGCTCGTCTCCTCTTCGGACGCGCATTCTCCGTCAAAACTCGGACGCGAGTGCACCGTGTTTGAAACCGATCTCTCCTACGACGGGATCTACCGTGCGTTGTCTGGCGAGAACGATGCCGGCCTTGCCGGAACCATCGAATTTTTTCCCGAAGAGGGAAAATATCATGCCGACGGCCATCGCAAGTGCGGCGTGCGCTTCCTGCCCGAAGAGACCGCTGCGCGCAAAGGCCTCTGCCCGAAGTGCGGGAAACCGCTCACGGTGGGGGTTTTGTCGCGCGTTGAGGAGCTTGCGGACAGGAAAGCCGGTCTAAAACCGCCAAGGAGCAGGCCGTACAAAAGCCTGGTACCCCTTACTGAAATAATCGGCGAAGCGCTTGATGTCGGCCCTGCCAGCGGTCGCGTCGAAGAGAGCTACCGGACATTGCTGTCAAAAATCGGCAGCGAATTTTCGATTCTGCTCGATGCCGACCTTAAAGAAATAGCGCGTGCGGGCGGCGGGCTCGTTGCCGAAGGCGTCCGCCGCATGCGCGCCGGCGAGGTGGCCATAGACGCGGGGTATGACGGAGAATACGGGACCGTGAAGCTTTTCACCGCTGCCGAACTGAATTCAATTGCCGGCCAGGAAAACCTGTTCGGCGCAGCCGCCGCGCAACCACCTGCGAAAACACGCCGGTCGGCGGGCCCCGTGAAGCTAAAAAAAAAAGCGATACCCGGCGTCAAAGAGCTCGCGCCTCACTACGCGACGGTAAAAGGGTCAGACCCGGTTTTTTCTCGTATCAATAATGCGCAGAAGGAGGCGATCGTCCATGAGGGGAAACATCTCCTGATCGTGGCAGGACCCGGCACCGGGAAAACGCACACGCTCACCCGCCGGATCGCGTATCAAACGCGCCGTCTCGCCGGGAAACAGCTCTGCCTTGCCCTCACCTTCACCAATAAAGCGGCCGCCGAAATGAAGGAGCGGCTTGACGCTTTCGGCAAAGAGGTTTCGTCCAGAACCTTTGCCGGCACCATCCACGCTTTCTGCCTGACGGTCCTTCGCGAACATGCGGAAGCCGCCGGGCTCTCTCCCGCTTTCACGGTTGCTTCACCCGAAGAACAGGAGCTTGTTGCGAGCGGAACATGGCCCGGCGCTGACGCGTCGAAACGCCGGCGACTCTATAATGAGGTTTCGCGGTTCAAATCCCGCGCTCCCGGTGAAGCCGTACCTGAAGCCGTAAAGGAGTACGACCATCGGCTTCTCTCCCGCGGCCTCATTGACTTTGACACGATGCTTCAAAAAACTTACGAACTTCTTTCCACCGATCCCGAAGCTCTCGAAACCCTCCGGCAGCGTTACTTGTTTATTTTTATTGACGAATATCAGGACATCAACGGGATACAGCACGCGCTCATACGCCTGCTTGCCGGTTCGAGCGGCTCGGTCACGGCGATCGGCGACCCGCACCAGTCGATCTACGGCTTCCGCGGTTCCGACGTCCGCTATTTCGAATCGTTCGCGCAGGACTTTCCCGGCGCGCAGGTGCTCGCGCTCACGGAAAACTACCGTACGGCCCCGGAAATCATCGCCGCGTTCAGCCAGGTCATCGCGCCGTCGTTGTCAAGCGTCAAGGTGCCGCCGCTTTCGGCCGCCGTTCACACACGGGGACGGCTCGTTGTTTGTGATGCGCCGTCGGGCGCGGCCGAGGCCGAATACGTCGTGCACCAGATTGAAAATCTGGTGGGCGGCACCAGCATGTTTTCGCACGATTCGGGACGGATTTCCCGCACTCACGACAAGGAACGCGGATTTTCCGACATAGCGGTGCTCTACCGGACGAACAGCCTGCGGCGCGACCTCGAAGAGGCCCTCAGCCGGAGCGGCATACCCTTCACGGTGACCGGCGAAAAACCGTTCCACGCCCGTAATGCCCCGGCCGCGCTCCTCAATCTGCTCCGTTTTTCCTCCGGAGAAACGCTCGCGGCTGAAACGCTGTGCAGCCTCTTTGAACTTACGCCGGCACAGAGCTCTTTTCTGGCTTCCTTTGGGCGTGCGGATGCGGTCATTGACAAAAACAGTTTAAGCAGCGCCTTGTCCTCTCCCGATTTTCACCGGCCCTCGCTTCGGCATGCGTTTTCAACATTGTTAAATACCGTCAACGCGGTCGCTGACCTGCTCGCCGTCCCCGACCTTCCGCAGGCCTTGTCAATCGGCTTCACCCTGCCGGCATGGAAAAAAGAACCGTTCTCCCAGCCCGAAACGCAGGAGATCAGGGAACGGCTGGACCGGATCGCCCGCCTTACCTCGTCGTACGGGGAGTTCATGGACGCGGTGCTGCTCCAGCGCGAGGAGGACGGCCCATGGGGCAGTTCCGAAGCGGTCTCCCTCATGACCCTTCACGCGTCAAAGGGACTCGAATGGCCGGCCGTGTTTATTATCGGCTGCGAAAACGGCAGCATCCCGCTTGAAAGGAGAGACGGCCTCGTCGATGGTGACGAAGAGAGACGGCTTCTCTACGTGGGCATGAGCCGTGCAAAAGAACTCCTGTATCTGAGCCATGCGAAACAGCGGTATTTACATGGGGAACAGCGCCCGCGCGCGCCATCGCCGTTCCTGTCGGACATCAAAGAAAACCTGGTGAGCCATGACGAGGGCTTCGAACCTTTCAGGAAAAGACCGGATGCGGAGCAATTGAACCTTTTTCAAAAATAAAGTACTGTATCACGCATTTGTCCTTTGGCATAAGCTATATTGCAAACAACAATAAAAAGTCCGCGTACTTTTTTCAAGCGGTATCCGGACAAAAAGACCCGCTCTCCGTTGATTCCAGGCAAGAGTAGCAAGAGACACCTCCCTCTCCTTATTACCTCCTGCTCGATGTAGTCCGCAAGCAGCGTGTCACCCACCATTTTCCATAAAGGAAACGTATGAGTTTTTTAAATGTCGGACTTTCCGACGCAGTACTGAAGGGCGTTTCAACGTCAGGGTACAGCAGACCCACCGAAATCCAGCGGAAGGCGATCCCGCTCGTTCTTGCAGGTAAAGACCTTATCGGCTGCGCGCCCACGGGCACGGGCAAGACCGCCGCATTCGTCCTGCCCATTCTGCACAGCCTTATGAAGCCGAACGGCCACGCGCTGCACGGTCATTTCCCGCGGGCGCTCATTTTAACGCCCACCCGCGAACTCGCG
>JAFGOU010000158.1 GCA_016926315.1 Chitinispirillaceae bacterium | reverse complement strand
TACCGGGAAGATCTGACCGCCCGGATCTCGTTGTGGAAACAAACCCTTGAACCCTTCAGCGGTTCCGCGATCGTCACCTATCATAACTCATGGCCCTATTTTGCGAAATGCTTCGCCCTTACCATCGTCGGATTCGTGGAGCCGAAACCGGGAATTCCTCCGACACCGTCGCATATCGCCTCACTGGTCCAGCGCATGAAAAACGACGGCGCCGGGGTGATCATCATGGAACCATGGTTCAGTGTCAAGACCGCCCAATCGATCGCGCAGAAGGCCGGCGCGAAGGTCGTCACACTGTCTCCTTCAGCCGGGGGAACCCAAGGTACCGGCTCATACATCGACCTTATGTCCTACAATGTCGAGTCTCTGGCAGAAACCCTCGGGAACCCGGGGGGAAAGCGATGATCGACCTCATGGTTCTTCCATTCTGCGCCACCCTGCTTTTAACCGGGATGTTCGCCTATCTAGGCATCCATATAATCCAGCGTCAGGTAATCTTCGTTGATCTGGCGCTCGCCCAGATCGCGGCGTTCGGTACCATGGTGGGCCTGCTGTTCGGCGTGGGACTTCACACGAAGGGGTCGTTTCTGTTCGCGCTGCCCTTTACGCTTGCTGGTGCGGCCGTTTTCGCGCTTACCCGGCTGCGCGGCCGTGCCGTGCCGCAGGAGGCGGTGATCGGCATCGTGTATGTGGTTACCACCGCGGCTTCGATCCTGCTGCTCAACAGCAGCCCTTCGGCAGCCGAGCATATCAAGCACATGCTCGTGGGCAATATTCTGTTTGTCCACTGGAGCGATGTCGGGTACCTGGCTGTTTTGTGCGTCGGTATCGGGCTGTTCCATTTTATTTTTAGCAAGCGGTTTCTGGCCATATCCCGCGATCCCGATGCGTCCGGCTTCAGCGCAGCGGCGCTCCGCTGGTGGGATTTTCTGTTTTATGTTTCGCTCGGCCTCTGCGTAACCGCTGCGGTTGAAATGGCCGGCGTGCTGCTTATTTTCTCGTATCTGGTCGTTCCTGCGGCCTGCTCCATGCTGCTGGCCGGATCTCTTCGCAGACGGCTGGTTCTCGGCTGGTCTATCGGCGCACTGGCAAGCGTCTGCGGGCTGTTCTGCTCGGCGCGATTTGACCTGCCCACTGGTGCGGCAATCGTCTGCAGTTTCGGCGCTTTTTTCGCGGCAGCCCTGGGAATAAGCCTGGTGACAAGGAAACAGAATGCATCACGGACCTCCGGTCCGTGCTAAACAGGCCCCCCGATCTCCCTCCCGTAACTTCAGTATTACCTAAAAAGCCCGTTCCTACGCTCTGCCCCGTCATGTATTTTTTCATGGCCTTACTCCCTGCAGATCCCTGATCCCTGGTCGGCTGTAATGACGGTAAAAAAGAAAATCATCCTGCTTATTATCGGCATTTCATTGCTGCTGCTGCTTGTCCCTGCCGGACTCTCCCTTTTGCTGCAGCTCCCGGGCATACAGAATTTTGTCGTCCACAGAACCATTGACCAGGTAAACAAGCGGATGGAGGGTTCCATAGCGCTTTCCAGAATCGGTATCGCCCTGCCCGGATCAATCGTCCTTGAGGATCTGCTTGTCAGGGACTCCTCGAATGACACCATCATCTCAGCATCAAAGATACGGGTGAGACTCAAGCTTATCGGCCTTTTACGCAGGCAGGCGCATTTCCGTTCAGTGAGACTTTCGGATTGCAGCGTAAACATCATCAGAAACGACGGCGAAAAGAAACTCAATATCCAGAAGTTGTTACCCTCACGGCCGTCGGTTGGTCCTGCGCGACATGAAAAAAAGGCCGGCGGAAAGGGTTTTACCATTGATGTCCGAAGAGTGCGCCTGGATAAGGTCCGGTTTCTCCTGGATGACCGGGAGAGCGGCGTGCGGGTGGAGACCAGCGTGGGGAATCTGGCAATCAGAATGGACCGGTTCGATCTCGACAGCCTGGCATTCGGTATTCGTGATCTTGAGCTTGACGACGCCTGGTGCGGTGTCGGTATTTTCACAAAGGGAAAGCCCTCGCCTGACTCCGGTAACCCCGTGCGCCTGCCCCGGATTACACTTGGTACTTTGAGGATATCGAATTCCGCTTTTGCTTTCGAAGATACCATTGCCGGGAGTACCATCGACGTTGATGCCGGAGAAATTGAGATCGAGAAAGGCGACGTAAACCTGGATGGTCAGGTGATCTCAGTCCATTCCGTGGTTGTAAAAAAAGCCGAGGTCGACCTGGGGTTGACCGACGCGAAGGAGCGGCCCGGTACCATTGCAGCAAGGGATTCCGCGCATAAGGATGAGAACCGATGGCGCATCAGTGCCGACCGTCTCGACCTCTCCAAAAGCCGGTTCGCGCTTGATGTGGTCAACGCTCCCCGGCGGAAACCCGGTTTTGATGCAGCGCACATGCAGTATCAGGGTATCGCGGTGAAGGCGTTTAATGTCTTCTATTCGGCCAAAGAAATCAGGGCGAAACTCGCTCATGCCGCGGCAACTGACCCGAACACCGTGGACCTCAAAAAATGCGCCGTTGATTTTTCCATGGATGAAAACGGCATTGCCGCGCGGGACCTTATAGTCACCACGG
The DNA here is from genome assembly GCA_016926315.1 of Chitinispirillaceae bacterium. The sequence goes on along the minus strand of JAFGOU010000158.1, from coordinate 7,984 downwards.
TGTCCTCGGATATCCGCGCCTCCTGCTCCACGGGATTTTCACCTTTTAATGTCAACCGGCGTTTACTGGCCGATTTGCCGGTGACGGCGGTGTTCAAACCGTCAAAGGTGAGCACGAAGGATGTCGGCGCATTTGTACCGGCGCTGGCCGGGACGCCCGGTTTCAAGGGGGACGAGCGGATCATAACCCTTTCGGGTGCCGTCACCGGACCGGTCAAGTCGCTTAAAGGTGAAAATATACGGGTAACTTACGGAGACATGACCTCTGTGCAAACAGGTTTCAGGGTCAGAGGGTTGCCTGAACCTAACAGGGTGGCGTTCGATATTCCAGCAATTACCCTTGTTACCGGAAGGGGTGATGTCGAATCACTGCTGGGAAAGGAATTTTTGCCGCGAGACCTGACGCTCCCTTCCGAGATCCGCCTCGACGCCTCCTTTATCGGCACCATGAAAGCGTTCCAGTCAACGCTGCGAACGACTCTTGATAAAAGCGTCATATCCGCCACGGTTAGCCTCGACAGTACCAATCGATATGTCACTGCAATCGAAGTCAGCGATCTCAACCCCGGGCTGATCTACCGCGGCGCGAAACCGTTCGGTGCAATGACCTTCAAGGCGACGGTTGACGGGAGAGGGTTTGATCTCAATACGCTGACCGCCAGAGTCCGTCTCAATGCCGCTTCGCTGCATTTTAACAAATACACCTACCGGTCACTCACGGCGGATGTGCGGGTCGACAGCCAGCGTTATCAGGGGACCGTTTCACTCCAGGATGACAACCTGTCATTATCACTTGATGGGGACCTGATGGTGGCAAAGGACCGCGAACACATCCGGTGCAAAGTGGGCCTGAAACAAGCTGATCTCCATGCATTACGACTCATCAAGGACACTCTTAGCGTCAGCGCCCGGATTGAAGCGGACCTGAAAGGCGGGAACCTGGCTGCCTTATCGGGCAGGCTTGCAATGACGGACTTTTCTTTGGTAAAAAGCGGGACCGTGTATCGTCTTGACTCGCTCGTTGCTGCGATAACGACCTCGGCGCAGGGCCGGACACTGGACATCCACAGCCCTGCACTGGAGGTGCGATATAAAGGCGCCGACCCGCTGGATAAGGCCGTTACCGGCCTCGGAAGGCTGGTTCTCAACGCTCTTCCATTCCTGAATGGTAAGGCCGACTCGATTCATGCTCCTGACCTTGGTGATATGACCCTGGACATTGCGGTGCATAACCATCCCCTTCTCAACGGCCTTCTGTTGCCGGAACTGACCCTGCTGGAAGAGGTCAGAGTCCGGGTGGGATATGTGGAAAAAGAGCAAAAACTCACTGCCGAGGCAGGCGTAGAGCGCAGTGAATACAAAGGCATACTATCATCGGGCGTACACGCCAGGGTGATGGTGGAGGAAAATCGCCTGGCGTACACACTGACGGCGAAGGAAATCACCCACGCCCGTGCAGGAATTTTTGAGGTTGATTTACGAGGCACCTCGGCCGGTGAAAAAGCGACCCTCACGGTTATGGTCAATGGAGAAAACCTGGATTCTGCGGTTTACGCCACGCTCTCTGCCCGAACCTCTGACAGCGGCTTGATTCTGACGCTCGATCCTTCCCGTTTTTACCTGGGCGGCCACCCATGGACCGTTTCCAGAGACAATTACGTCAGAGTAAAGGACCGGCGGGTGACGGTCCGTGATTTCTCCCTTTCGAGAGACAACGCCGGCGTTACGGTTTCATCCGCAACTTCCGCCGCTCGCGACGATCTGTCGATCACCGTTGAAAACATCGGTCTCGGATCGCTTTCCCGGACGATCGCCATCGATTCGACGTTCATCGACGGCATGCTCCACGCAAAGTTCAATTTGCGCAGGGAAGGGGACAGCTCCTTCATGGGTGTTACAGCCGACCTTCGCGACCTGCAGGTACAAAACGTAAACCTCGGGTCGCTTTCCCTGAAGGCGGAGAATCCGGATAAAGGAAAGTACCAGGTTGTTGCAAACCTTACGGGCCAGGAGAATAACGCCCGGATAGAGGGTTCCTTCGCCACCGGACCGGCCGCGCCTGTCATCGACATCGTCGCGGATATCCGAAATTTGTCACTGAAGAGTATTGAACCGTTCACGGCAAAGGCCATCAGCGGTAGCCGAGGGGTATTGCAGGGTACTTTCGCATACAAGTTAGAAGGAAAAAAGCCTCTCATGAATGGTACCCTGCATTTCAGGGACGCATCCTTCATCCCCGCCGCGCTTAACAGTACGATCCGTTTAGGAGAAGAAGCAATCGAGATAAAAAATGCCGGTGTTTTTTTCAACCGTTTTTCGATACGGGACCGGCAGAACCATCTGGCAAGGCTTTCCGGGGTTATAATCGCGGATTCCGCCGGGCTCTTCCGGTTCGATCTGAGGGCAAATGCCGATAATTTTCTTCTGCTTAGCACCGACGAACGGATCAACCCGGTTTTTTACGGGCGTTTGATCGTTGACTGGCAGGCGGTGATCAGGGGAACTTCCCGGTTGCCGGATATCGATTCCCGGGTGGTGGTAAAATCCCCGTCCTCCCTTACGTTTGCCGTACCCGAAGCCGGCGCAAAAAACGACCGCGGAGAAGATATTGTCGTCTTTGCCGGCCGAGACACGGCATCGGTAAACGACCGGTCCGCTGCCGGAAAAAAGAAAAAAAACGGGACGTTCAGGGGCATCGATTTGACATCAGAGATCGAAATAAATCAGGGCGTAACGCTCCGGCTTATTCCCGACCCGTCAACGCAGGACGCGCTCGTGGCCAGGGGTGATGCTGCGTTAAATTTCGGCCTGGATAAAAGCGGCAAGATGAGTCTCACCGGCACGTACCGGTTGTCGGACGGCAGCTATACCGTGACCCTGCCGCCGCTGCAGCAGAAAAAGTTCACGATCCGGTCCGGCAGCACGCTCATGTGGAACGGCGATCCGGCAAACGCGAACGCCGCTATCGTAGCGCAGTATGCGGTAAGCGCGGCGCCAATCGACCTTGTTGTCGGTCAGGTCCCTTCCGAAGAGCATAACCGTTACCGGAAGCCGCTTCAATTTGAAGTGGTTTTGCATTTTAATGGCCCGCTCCGTAAACCGGACATCTCCTTCGGTCTGGACCTCGCGCCTGCCGATAAGGGCGAATTAGGCGGTATGATCGACGCAAGGCTTGCGCAGATCAACCAGGACCCCACGGCGCTGAATAAACAGGTGTTCGCGCTGCTGGTCCTCGGAAAGTTCATTCCGGAGAACCCGTTAGACCAGGCCGGGGGCATTCAGCTTGCTTCGGTCGCCCGGTCGAGCGTCAGCGGTTTTTTATCCGCCCAGCTCAATCAATGGGGGTCATCACTGCTGCCGGGCTTTCAATTTAATATCGGCCTCCAATCCTGGGACAATATTGATTCCGGCCAGACGGTTGGAAAAACCATGGTGGATCTCGGCGTTAAAAAACAGCTTTTTAATGAACGGCTGAGCGTTGAGGTCGGAGGTGTGTTTGATGTCCAGGGTGATAAAGATAATCAAAATGCAGCCAAGGATTTCGGCGGTAATGTCGCGGTAGAGTATAAGCTGACCGCTGACGGCAGATACAGCCTCAAGGGGTTCCGTCAGATGCAGTATGAGGGCGCTCTCGACGGCCAGCTCACCAAAACCGGCGTAGGGGTCGTCTATTCCCGGAATTTCGACTTCTGGCGCCATCTTTTCAGGAAGCCCGGGAAAGGCGGAAAGGATCGCGATGACGAATAGATTTTCCCTGCTGGCGCCAATTCTGGCTTCCCTTCTGCTGATCGCATCGTGCGCCGGCTCCCGTTTCGCAACAGGCACCGACCGGCTTTTTACCGGCGCAAAAATTACGGTACTTTCCACCGAAAAACCTGTGGACAAGAGGCTCGTTGAAAAGACCGCCCGGGAGGCGCTGCGGCCCAGACCCAACAAGAGTTTTCTCGGCTTCTACCCGAAGCTCTGGTTCCACTCCCTGGCGCCTGATTCGGTACAGAGGGGATTCCGCGCATGGCTGAAAAAAACCGCCGGAGAACCGCCGGTATATATGTCGAACGTGAACCCCTCGGCAACGGCAGAGTTCATTGATACAAAGCTTTTTAATATCGGAATCTTCAACAGCGCCACCACTTTTTCCCTGGTTGAAAAGGAGCGTACCGCCGGTGTCGTCTATTCGTGCAGGGTGCATCCGCCGTTTCGCGTCAGGACCATTACCTATAAACGTGAAAGCGATTCACTGTCGCAACGCATCGCTTCTCTTGTCCACTCCTCCCTTGTGAGGGTTGGCGACCCTTACGATCTGTCTCTTCTGAAAGCGGAGCGCGTTCGGATCGATTCGGTTCTTAAAGAGGAGGGGTATTTCTATTTCAATTCCGAATATCTGCTGTTTGCCGCCGACACCGGCCATGAGGCGAGGACCGTTGACCTCCGTTTGGCGCTCACGGGCGATGTTCCCGCCGAGGCGCGAACCGCCTATCGTATAAGGAATATCACCATCAATCCGTCATATTCCCTGGACCGTGATGCGCAAGGTGAGGAAATAGATACCGTGGTGGTCGATTCCGTAACCATCATCGGTACCTCATCGATCAAGCCGCGTGTGATTGTTCGCGCCTGTGCCCTCAGAAAGAACCGCCTGTACACGAGACGGCAACACAACCGTACCCTTAGCAGGATCATGAGTATGGGCAATTTTAAATACGCTGCCATAAGATTTACAGAAAGCGACACGGCGAAAATCGGCGGCCTCGACGTTGAAATACTCCTCACGCCCCTCCAGAAAAGGTCGTTGCGGTCGGAGCTGACGCTGGTTTCAAAATCGAACGATTTCGTCGGGCCGCAACTCAAGTTGAATTACAGCGACCGAAACGTCTTCGGCGGCGCGGAAATGCTCAATCTTACGATGAGTAGTTCCGTGGAAGCGCAACTCTTTACCATTGACAGAAACCTTTACTCGTACGAGCTGAGTCCCCAGCTGGATTATACCATCCCGAGGTTTTTCGTCCCCTTTATCCTGTTGAACCCGCGGGGAGTGGTGGTACCAAAAACCCGGTTTTCAGTCGGTTACAACTATGTGCGCCGTATCAACTTCTTTGACTCTAAATCGCTCCTGTTCACTTATGGTTTCAAATGGCGGCAGAACAGGAGAACAGGGCATGAGTTGAACCCCGTGACCGTGAACTATATGACGCTCACCAATAAATCCCAGGCTTTTACCCGTCTTCTCGATACAAACCTTTATCTAAGGAAGAGTTACGAAGACCAGTTTATTGCAGGGAGCTATTATTCCTATACGTTTAACGAACAGTTCGCCCCAAAGCAGAAGAACCAGTTTTTTTTCAATGGCACTACAGAACTTTCCGGTAATGCGTTCTCCGCCGGTCATATCCTTTTTACCGGCAAGTCACCCTCGGCAGACCAGCCGCTGACGGTTGCGGGTTCGATTTATTCGCAATTCGCGCGTATCACCCTCGACGCCAGGAATGTCACCAACCTGTCGTTGTCGCAAAAACTGGTTGTGCGTCTCTATGCCGGCGCCGGATTACCATACGGCAACTCGGCAACGCTGCCGTATTCAAAACAATTTTTCTGCGGCGGGCCGTCGAGCCTTCGCGCTTTTCCGATCAACTCCGTTGGACCGGGAACCAGCATTCCCCGGAAAGGCGCCTCTTTTCTGGAACCGGGAGGTGATTGCAAGGTCGAAGCCAACCTGGAATACCGTTTCCCGCTGATCGGTTTTCTCAAGGGCGCGACCTTTATCGATGCCGGGAATACCTGGCTGTTATCCGGGACCGATTCGGAGACCTTTAATGTTAACCGATTTTACCGGGAACTCGCCCTGGGAACCGGCGCAGGGCTGCGTTTTGATATTACGCTTTTTATCCTTCGACTCGATCTGGGCGTACCGATCTATAAACCCTGGCCATCCCAGACGGAGGTAAGCGGGACCTTTGGCGACAAGTCGTGGAGGAGGCGTAACATGGTGTGGAACATTGCGATCGGGTACCCGTTCTGAGGGTGCACTATCGGTTTGAACAGTTCGAAAACATGATAGTATGGCGAAGGATAGGAAAATAGATTATGTTTATAGATATGATGAACCTTAAGGGACCTGTTTTGACTGCAATCAGGTTTGCCGGTCTTTTTGTTCTGGCAGGGCTGATCCAAGCGGCACCTTTTGCGGCCTATTCTCACTCCACTGCCTCCTGTAACGCGCCGTGCTGCACTGTTGAGAACTCCAGTTGCTGCGACGAGGGGGCCTCATGTGACGACCACTCTTCGTGTTATACCTGCGATTCCCATTTTTCACCATATGCGACCCTGACCAACCCGTCGCCCGACAACAGTGCCAGACGGCAATTCCAGTCGCCCCATCACCCGTTTACCAACGGCGCTACCCCGGTCAGCGACATCCACCCGACCGTCACGATAGACAACAAATTTCCTCCGGGCCCGCTCTTCCTGATGCCCCAAATTTCCTGCACGGTCCTGCGCCTTTGATTCTACCCATATAGTCCGGACCAGCCGGACCATCACCGTAGTCTGACAGCACGAACAGATTCGCCGGCTATTCTGCCATATGCCTATGGTGGATACCGGGATTCCTCCTATACTAAATTTCGAAAGGATGTTATTATGCGCAGCGCAAGATTTATGTACGGAATAACCCTGGTCTCCTGTATTCTCCTTTTTTTTGGTTGTAAAACAAAAGACCTCGGGGCTGCAATACCTGCCGACGCCCCGCAGGTCAAACTTGCCCAGGTCATGGCCTCTCCCGCCGAGTATAACGGGAAAAAAGTGGTCATGAAAGGGATCGTCTCAGCCCAGTGCCCCTCGCTGTGTGAATTCACCTATAAAGAGGGGACCCATTCCACCCTGATCTTTCCGCAGGGGTTCAAATTCCCGAAACTTCCCCTTGGCAAGCCGGTGACGCTTTTTGCCGAAGTCACCAGCGGGACCGGACAGGTGGTCGTCACCGCTCACGGACTGAAAATGGAATAAGGGAGAATCTATGAATTTTACCAAAGTAGCGTTGAGTAATCTGAGGCGTAACCCGGTCCGCAGCCTGCTCACCGGTCTCAGTCTTGCCGTGTCCGCGGCAACGCTGACCGTAGTGCTGTCGCTGGATAAAGGGTATTCATCCGCGGTAAAAAGTGAACTGGTTGAAAAAACCGGCGTCCATATGTACGTCACCAAGGAGGGGTGCCCGATCGAAGCAGCCTCGGTGATCGCCCAGGGCGGGCTCAGCCCGCTGTATGTGGACGAGACGTTGGTCCCGAAGCTCCGCGCCATGCCGCAGCTCAGCGCGGTCATGCCGTTCCAGCTTTTTGCCGTGACCACCGAAGACGGGTCGCGAACCGATATTTTTATGGGGGTCGATGAGGCGGTTGCCGCAGTCAAGCCGGACTGGACTTATGTATCGGGCGGCTGGTTTACGAGCGATACCTCGGTCGTGCTCGGAGCCGAGATAGCGCGCATAGAAAAGCTTAACGTCGGCGATAAAATGTACACCGAACATTTTCAGCGGGAATTCGTGGTCTCCGGCATCCTCAAGCGCAATTACAGCCAGGACGACGGCATCTTTTTCATGCCGTTGCCCCTCGCGCAGAAGCTTGTCGGCCGCGAGGGAAAGCTCTCGGCAATCGCGCTCAAGCTGAAGGAGATTACCACGCTCGACGCCAGTAAGAACCAGATCCGCGCCATGCTGCCGTCAGATTACTTTGTCCTCGGGTCAAAGGAGCTCTCCGACGGCATCCTGCGGTTTTTCAGCTCAACGCGGGTGATCATGTTCGTCATGGTGGCCGTTGCCTTTATCATCTCCATTTTCGGCGTGATCAATACCATGCTCATGGCGGTACTCGAACGAAGGCGCGAGATCGCCTATCTCAAATGCGTGGGCGCGGGAAAACGGGATCTGCTGCGGCTCATTTCCATCGAGGCGTTTGCCATCGGTCTCGCCGGAAGCGCGGTCGGGGCCCTTGCAG
>JAFGOU010000157.1 GCA_016926315.1 Chitinispirillaceae bacterium | reverse complement strand
TCGCACCCCGACGCGGGCAAGACCACGCTTACCGAAAAACTCCTGCTGTACGGCGGAGCGGTGCATCTCGCGGGTTCGGTGACGGCGCGGAAAAAAGAGCGCTCGACCGTGTCGGACTGGCTCGAAATCGAACGGAAAAGGGGCATTTCGGTAAGTTCCACCGTCCTCCATTTCGAATACGACGGCTACCATATCAACCTCCTCGACACGCCGGGCCATAACGATTTTTCCGAAGACACCTACCGCGTGCTCATGGCCGTGGACTCGGTGATCATGGTGATCGACGGCGGGAAAGGGATCGAGCTGCAGACGAAAAAACTTTTTGAAGTCTGCCGGAAGCGGAGCATCCCGGTATTTACTTTTGTCAACAAGATGGACCGCCCGGCGCTCGACACACTGTCGATCCTCGACGAGATCGAACGGGTGCTGCACATCGCCGCCTACCCCATGAACTGGCCGCTGGGATCGGGCGTCGAATTCAGGGGAGTATGGGACCGCCGGACCAGGCTCGCCCACCTGTTCGAGCGCACCGCGGGCGGCGCTTTCCGCGCACCGGTCAGCACCTGCGGGCTCGACGACCCGCTCATACGGGAGCGTCTTTCCGAAACCGTCTTCAGCACGACCTGCGAAGAGGTGGCGATGGTCGAACACGCCGGCGTGCCTTTCGACCCGGCCGATGTCGCGAAAGGCGCCACCACCCCGGTCTTTTTCGGCAGCGCGGTCAACAATTTCGGCGTACAGCTTTTGCTCGACGGATTTCTCGGTTTTTCCCCGCCGCCGCAGCCGCGGATAACGGGCGGACGGGAAGTCCGGCCCGACAGCCCGTTTTTCTCCGGCTTCATTTTCAAGATCCAGGCAAACATGGACCCCCGCCACCGGGACCGCATGGCGTTTGTCAGGATCGTTTCCGGAAAATTCAGTCGCGACATGCAGGTGACCCACGTGAGGACCGGCAAAAAAGTCCGCCTCTCCAATTCAAGCAACGTCTTCGGCAGGGACCGGGTCTCGATCGACGAGGCGTATCCCGGCGATGTCATCGGTATCGTAGGCGGCGATTTTTACGCGATCGGCGACACGCTGAGCGAAGACCCGAATATCGCCTATTCCGAAATACCGCGTTTTCCGCCCGAGTGTTTCGCCTACATCTACAACCCCACGCCGTCGAACTACAAACGGTTCCAGAACGGCGTTGACCAGCTTGTCCAGGAGGGGCTGGTCCACCTGTTCGAGGTCTCGCGCGCCGGGCAGAAAACCCTGGTGCTCGCCGCGGTCGGTCCGCTCCAGTTCGATCTGGTGCACTACCGGCTGGAATCGGAATATTCCGTGGTTTCAAAAATCGAAAAAGCGCCGTGGACCTTGGCCCGGTGGATTGTCAGCGGTTTTTCGGCCGAAGAGGATCTTCGCCTTCCCTTCGATACCGCGCTGGCAAAAGACCGTGAGGGCAGGGAGGTCCTGCTGTTCCAGGGCGAGTGGCACCTCAACTACTTCAGCGAGAACAACAAGCACCTGACGCTCGCCGACGCCGCGGCATGACCGTTTAAGCGCAGGTTACCGCAGGTAAACCGCCCCGTTGCCGCGGCGAGGGTTCCCGTCACCATTCCGACGGTTCAGGGAGGAAGCGGACGCCGAGGCGATGCCTGATCATTGGCGGCGCTTCGTTTTCCGGCGAATAACGCCTCGATCTCCTCGAGCGTCTTCCCCTTTGTTTCGGGCAGGAAAAAAGTCGCGGTAATGAAATAGACCACCGTGCATCCCGCAAAAAGGTAGAACAGGGTGCTGTACCCGTATTTCCCCACGGCGGGTAAAAAAACGGCCGCTATGGAGGTAGAGACTGCCTGATTGATAAGCAGGGCGATGCTCATGCCGTTGGAGCGGATGCGGGTGGGCATGAGTTCCGAGAGCGCCAGCCATACGCACACGCCCGGCCCGATCGCGAAAAAGGACATGAACACATAAAGGCAGATCGCCAGTTTCCACCCGTTCTTCGCATCGGGAATGGGCGTTATGAACGCGTTCTCAATCTTCAGGGGGGCGTTGCGGGCCGCATCGAGAGAGACGAACGGATTGGTAAAAAAGGCGACGACGCCGTTTCGTGGAACGCACCCTTCACGCGTGATTTCAAGGGGCCTGGCCGTTGCGTCACTTGAGCGCACGACCCTGGATGCGGCACGAAATCCGCCGCAGGAGTAGATCAGAATAAGCGACGTGGGTTCGTCGCCGACCGCCGCATCGGGGGTTTGGAGCCGTGAGTACAGCCGTTTTGCGGTCATCGCATCGTAGTTCACGGTCAAGGTCTGATCAGGAGTCACCATGGCCTGTACCCGGGCCGCGCGGTCGACGCGGTGTTTTTCGGTCTGACCGAACAGTATTCCCGCCGCCACGAGCGAAACAATGATGCCGGCGCTCCCGATCGAAAGAAGAAACTTCCGGCCCTTTCGGTCCACCAGCAGAACCGCCACGATCGTCATGAGGAAATTTACCATGGTGAGGATGGCATATCCCCAGTGGGCCGCGAGGTCCGAAAGCCCGGCCTGAATTAGGATCGTGGCATTGTAGCCGATGATCGAATTGATGCCCGTCGCCTGGTTGCAGGCGAGAATGACGCAGGCGATCGCAAAGGGTATGACATATTTGCGCTTGAGCAGCGATTCCCCGATGCGCCGGTTGGCCGGGGAGGGACTTGACGTTTCGGAAGCCGTCGACACCTCTATCTCCCTGAATTCCATCGATGCCTGTTCGCTCGAACGGGAACGGAGCAACGCGGCAAGGGACGCTTCCCTCCTTCCCTGACGGAAGAGCCAGCGTGGCGATTCCGCCACGAAAAAAGCGCCGATCACGAAGAGTATCCCCGGAGGCAATGAGACCCAGAAGATGCTGCGCCATGCGGCGTCTTTGAAGCGCAGAAGCGTTGCTTCGTCAACGATTTTTTCCACGGAGGCCACGCGATAGCTGAAGTACATGCCGATGATTGCCGCGATCACGATTCCCAGGGTAAGCAGCCACTGGAACACGGCAGTGCCTCTTCCCCGGCTGCCGGCGCCGAGGCATTCCGCCAGGTAAAGCGGCACCACGACGCCGATAAGGCCGCCGCTCACCCCCTGCAGCAACCGCCCGAAAAAAAGCGGGCCGAATCCGTGCGCAAGAGCGATCATGGGAATGCTTGCCGCAAAAAGCATCCCGCTCAGGATCATCAGGGTTTTCCGGCCCAACAGGTCGGCGAGCATGCCGGCGAAAAGCGTGCCGAAAACGGTTCCAAGCAGCACGGCGGAAACGATGATGGAAAGCTGACCCGCATTCAATCCCGACGTTTCCTCAAGATACGGCAGCGCGCCCGCGATGATCCCGACGTCAACGCCGTACAGCAACCCGCCCAGTCCCGCCACCAGCAGCAGGAAACGATTATACCGGATGACCCCCGGATTTTCATGGCGGCCCATGGCAACCGGTTCTTTCATATCGCTTCCGTCGCTTTTTTAAGGTTTCCAGCCGCTTCATTGAAATCGCAGACATTCATTTCGCGCAGGAAGACCATGCCGCGTGCGGCGCGCAGACGGGGATGGGCGTTCTTGTAGAAAAACTCCTGGCCGAGACAGGTCTTTATCTGTGCATATTGTCCGACCTGTATTTTCTGCGCCAGCTCGGAAAACGGGCCGTCGTGCTCGAAGCTTGGAAAAGAGGCGGTACGCTGCGATCCGAAACAATCGAGAAAGGCGCCATGCATGAGCGAGAGCGTGTTGAGCGATACCGGCACGATGAGGTTGGCTTCGGAAGGGGAGAATTGATACCAGACGTTCCGGTAACCCCAGATGCGCGGGGGCAATCCGCCGGACTCCTTTACATACAAGGTAATCGCCGCGGCCATGGCCTGGAGCGCCTTGTAGTGAGTGTCGGGACCGTTTCCTTCGGGATCGAACGCGACGGAAATGATGTCGGGCTTGATCTCCTTCAGGAGCGTGACGATCGGGACGACGTCGCGCTCCACGACCGGTTCGGGGGTGAAAATGTCGCCGGAATAAAACCCGAGCCTGAGCGCGTGGATGGAGGAGGCCTCAATGCCGAAACGGGCCCACAGAAGCTCCGCCTCCCATTCGCGCAGCATTCCTTTGAGCTTCTGTATGTCCGGCGGATCCTTTGCGCCTGGATACTGGCTCGTCAGATACCTTTCGAGGGTATCGATGCGATCGCGGATCGATTCCGGGTCGACGGTCCCGTAGAGAGCAACGAGATTGCGCAGCAGGCGACGGACCACGGCCTCGTCTTTTTTCTCCGGACTCCGCGATGCACTTCCGTCAAGATACCGGTAGACGTCTTCCATTGCCCGGTCGCTTTGGCCGCTCGTAAAGTACCCCCCGCGCAGCAGCTGCAGGAACGGGCCGCCGGCGAGGCAGGCCTTGAGCTTCCGCACGACGGACAGGCAGT
>JAFGOU010000156.1 GCA_016926315.1 Chitinispirillaceae bacterium | reverse complement strand
TGTGACGTGTCCTGATGGCGTTGCTTGCCCGTACACCCCGTTCGCAGGCCTCCTGCCGGTTATCATATACATAGCGTAAAAGACGCCTCAAATCGTCCATGTCGGGCAGGACCCAGAACGGATTCCCTACGGTTTTCATGTCGTTCACCGCCCAGACATCAAGCCGTTCCATTGAGCACCGTATCAGAAACGCCGTCTCCTCATCGGTAAAGTCCCTGCAGGCGCCGGCGCCCGTCACGATCACCGGTTTTCCGCACGCCATGGCCTCTGCAACCGGCAGGCCGTATCCTTCGGCCCGGCAGGGATGAACATAACAGTCGCATGCGGTATACAGGCCGGGCAGTTCCCCGGGAGGCACTTCGCGCGTCAGGTATATCAGCTTCGCTATATCGCTGCGGCATGCAAGCTCTTCCACCTTCCGGGCAAGGTCCTGTTTGTAGGCAAGCGACCCTTTGATCACCAGGCACACCGGCTCACCCGCGCCGAACTCCGAAAGGAAGGCGTTGACAAGCAGGTCAACTCCCTTGCGCACCGTAATGCCGCCGTTGAAAAAAAAAGCGAATCGTCCCCCGGTCTGCTCGCGCAACCATGAAGCCGGAGGCGCCGACGGGGTGAACTCGTCCGGATCGACACCGAGCGGGACCACCTTTACGGTTTTCTCATCAAGTCCGGAGGCGACATAGCATTCACGCAGGTACTCGGTATAGACCCACACCTCGCTTGCGACTTCCGGTATTTTTTCAACCCATTCGACGGGCAGGCATCCGAATTCCCAGGGTTGAAAAAGTATGTACCGGCCGCTTGCGGGAGGCGTGAAATCAGGCGGCCAGCGATGCCGCACGTGCAGGGCGGCGTCGACATGCGGCCCACCCCGAATAGCCGCAAGTGACGCGAATTTCGACGCCGGGCCGGGAGTGAACTGGTCGGCCCCATAGGGGACATGGCGCAAATCGAACCGTCCGTCAGAGGAGAGTTCGCGCAACAGCTCGCGGTTCACCATGCCGAAACTGTGGTGGGCAAAAAGCGCGCCTTCCCAGTTTACTTTTATAGAAGCGGCCGATCCGGGCCGGGTTGAATCGGTGATCATGGTGAAACGGTCAGGTTAAGGTTTTTCAAGATCATACAATGATGAACCGGGTTTTTCATCGGGTATGAAAAATGCACCATACGATTCACCGAAATTTTATTGGTTATTGAGCAATAAATATGATTATATTACTCGTCGTATCGGTTTTCCGTCATCACTGCTCTTCGACAGCAACTATTTTGGGAATTAACCGTTTAAACTAACCCTGGGGAGGTCGTATATGGTCCATACCTGGATCAAGGTTAACCATCAGATGTCCGCCTGCCTGTTCATGTCCGCGCTTCTGCTTGCCGCGGTCGCCCTTTTTCCAGCAAACAGCTATGCGGGACTGAAAGCTGCTGCGGCGCTGCTCAACGATCTCGGGCAGAAGCCGGTCCTGGTGCAGTCGTCCAATCCGGCACCGAACCTCATCAGGCTCGATTACCAGGTCCCAGCCCCCCTGTTTCAGAATGTCAACCATCAGCTTATGAAAAACAAGGCGCTCCAGCGCTGCTTTCTCGGTAACGCGCTGTTTTACGGAACGCCGGGCCAGCCGGAGATCCCGCTCGTCTACTCGCGCGTCATTCTGCCGGCAGGCCACACGGTCGAGAGCATCAAAATGATACCGAAAAATACGGTAACGCTGCCCGGCGCCTATTCGCTCTCCTACGCCGAAATCCCGCACCCGCTTTCGGCAACCACGATTACCTGGGCAAAGCCCGACCTCTCCATCTACGATTCGGATAACGCCTATCCGGGAAAGCCGTATGAGCTTGTTTCGATCCAGTATCGCTGCGGCATTCCCATTGCCGAAATCGACATCTACCCCATGACCTACCATCCGAAAAGCGGAAAAATCACCTATTGCCGCGAGTTTACCCTTGAAATAACGACAAAGCCCGACCCGACCGGCGGCTCGGACCTTACCCCCCGGCCAGAGCGTTTTTTCGACGGGTATACCATGACTGAAGAGAACCCTGAGATGCTTTCCACCTATTCGTCCTACATGGGCAAATCAGCGGCAGGAGCGGAGACCTATGACTGGATCGTGATCTCCGAAGACACGGTCCTTTCCGCCACCACCACGCCAAACCTGCAGACCCTGATCGATTTCAGGATAACCAGGGGACTCACCGCACGGGGCGTTCCCATGAGCGAAGTGCGGCGCCAGTCCGGGACAGCCGACAGAGACAAACTCAGAAATTTTATAAAATACGCCTACAATACATGGAAAACCAAATGGGTCCTGCTTGCTGGTGACATAAATATCATACCCCTGTATACGGTGTCCGCAACCAACGGTAGTACTACGGATAATCTTCCCACTGACATGCCGTACCAGTGTCTTGAACAGGCCACCTGGAGCAACGATTATGTAGCCGAAGTCTTCATCGGCCGCCTATCGGGCCAGACGAGAAACGAAATCGCCAACCAGGTATTCAAGACCATCGCCTATGAATCCGACGCGGATAACCAGAGCTACTTCTTCACCGGACTCAGCCTCGGCGAAAAGCTCGACAACACCACCTACGCCACCTCCTGCATGAACCAGCTTGAGGCTCTCTATCCCGCCACCTGGCGGTTCGACAGCCTGTTCGACTCGCCGACCTATTCGTGGACCCGCACCCAACTGCTGCCGCTCATCAACTCGAACCGTTTCAGCGTCATCAACCACCTGGGCCACAGCAACACCACCTACTGCATGAAAATGAGCAACGGCATCGAGACCAGCTTTACCAACAACAAGTTTATGTTCGTCAAATCCCAGGGCTGCATCCCCGGCGCGTTCGACCGCGACTGCTTCGCGGAACGGGTCACCACCCAGACCCGTACCGGCATGTTCGCCGTGGTCATGAACTCCCGCTACGGCTGGTATTCGCCGAGCAACCCGACCAACGGTTCGAGCCATATCGTGCACCGTTCCTTCTGGCAGGCGTGCTGGACCCAGAACATGGAGTACTATGGCGAGTTCAACGAATACTCCCACCGCATCAACACCCGTTACCGCTGGGACATTCTCGAATCCAACCTGTTCGGCGACCCGGCAGTCAGGTTCAGGGGCAAGACCGTTGCGCCGTCCATTCTCGTCACCTCTCCCAACGGCGGCGAGCAGTGGGAAGCCGGCGGCACCTTTTCCATTACCTGGGACGACAACATCAGTGAAAACGTAAAAATCGAGCTTATCAAGGGGACCGCGGTCACTCAGACCCTGGCATCATCCGTATCGAGCAACGGCTCCTGGCAATGGGCGATTCCAGCGACCACCACCCAGGCAGCGGATTACAAAATCCGCATCACCAGTGTGACCACCGCCACCCTTCGCGACGAGAGCAACGCGTTCTTTTCCATCGGCCCGAAATCCGAACTCGCGCTTACGGCGCCAAACGGCGGCGAAGCCTGGGAAAAGCAGAAACCCTACGATATCACCTGGACCGACAATCTGACCGGCGGCGTGGACATCGACCTCTACCGGGGCGCCTCGCTGTACCTTACCATTGTCAAAAACACCCCGAGCGACGGCACCCTCTCCTGGACCATCCCGGACTCGGTGCAGAGCGGTTCGAACTATAAAATCCGCGTCACGAGCGTTGACAAGTCGTTCCTTTTCGACACCAGCAACGCCCCGTTCACCATCCGCAACCCGGCGCTGACCATCC
>JAFGOU010000155.1 GCA_016926315.1 Chitinispirillaceae bacterium | reverse complement strand
GCAGCATTTGCCCCAGCCGCGCGCCACGAGCGCCGCATGGGAGGTCATGCCTCCCTTTGACGTCAGGATGGCCTGTGATTTGTGCATGCCGTCGACGTCCTCAGGAGAGGTCTCCTCACGGACAAGGATAACCTTCTCACCCCGCGACGCCCATGAAACGGCGTCTTCGGAGGTGAAAACCGCACGGCCTTTGGCGCCGCCCGGACCCGCCGGAAGGCCCTTGGCGATCGGGCTGTTGGTTTTCTCCGCGGCCGGATCGATCATGGGCAGCAGCAGTTCGACGAGCTGGGTCGGCCCGACCCGCATGATAGCGGTATTGGCGTCGATGAGCTTTTCTTTGAACATATCGGTTGCCATGCGAACGGCCGCAACACCGTTGCGCTTTCCCACCCGGCATTGGAGCATGTAGAGCGTTCCCTCTTCAATCGTAAATTCGATATCCTGCATGTCCTTGTAATGTTTTTCAAGCCGTTTCTGATAACCGTCGAGTTCGTCATACAGCTTCGGCATGATAGAGGAGAGTGTGGGAAGATGGCGGCTTTGATCATTGGCTGATGTATCGTTGATCGGAGCCGGCGTGCGGATTCCGGCTACCACGTCTTCTCCCTGAGCGTTCACCAGGTATTCGCCGTAGAAATAGTTCTCACCATTGCCCGGATTGCGGGTGAACGCCACCCCGGTAGCCGAATTTTCGCCCATATTGCCAAATACCATGGACTGGACATTAACGGCGGTTCCCCATTCATCGGGAATTCGCTCAATGCGGCGGTATTCGACTGCGCGTTTGCCGTTCCAGCTCATGAACACGGCGCCGATACCGCCCCAGAGCTGCGCCAGCGGTTCTTCAGGGAACGGTTTCCCCATCTGTTCCAGCACCATCTGCTTGAATTCGGCAACAAGCTGTTTCAGATCTTCTGCAGTGAGGTCGGTATCGATCTTATAGCCCTTCTGAACCTTGACCTGCTCAAGCCGTTCGTCGAGAAGCTTACGGATTCCTTTGCCCCCCTTGGGTTCGATTCCTTCGGCCTTTTCCATCACCACATCGGCGTACATCATGATAAGCCGGCGATAGGCATCATAAGCAAAGCGGGCGTTACCTGTTTTCGCGATAACCCCCTGAATCGTCATTTCGTTAAGACCGACATTCAATACGGTATCCATCATGCCGGGCATTGAACGACGCGCGCCTGACCGGACCGACAGCAGAAGCGGGTTGTCTACCGCTCCGAATTTCTTGCCCATGATCTTTTCGACCTTTGCGAGGGCCTCTTCAACCTGCTTATTCAATTCCTTAGGGTATTTTTTCCCATTATCGTAGTAATGAGTGCAGACTTCGGTGGTAATGGTGAACCCTGGAGGGACCGGCAGTTTAAGAGCAGGATGGCCGGCCATTTCAGCAAGGTTTGCGCCTTTGCCGCCAAGAAGATTTTTCATCGATTCGTTGCCATCGGCTTTTCCACCGCCAAAAAAATAGACATACTTCGGCATACTGGTATCCTCCATCTTCAGGATTCAGGAATTATTGGGATAGTTCCACCTATGATGTTCAGGGTGCGTGTTTTTCAATGCAAAAGCCTGTTAATATACATCATACTGACACGTGTTCGCAATTTGAAGCAATGCGGTGCAGCGAAAAGAATCCGGGATCGGGCGCCGGGAAACGCACCGATTATTTTTCTTCTCTTATTTCAGGGACTGCGATATGATTATAAACCGAATCCCCGCACCCGGGATCCGTCATATATTATTTAACGGATGTCCGATAGCCACAGATAACGGTTCTTCCTGATTACCCTCAGGGGAACCATTGTTTTTATCCGGGTCAGTGAAGAGTATGAAACGCCATTGTATTGCCCTTATCATCAGACCTTATAAAAACCGGTTGATGACGCACGAAGAACTCCGGGAGTCTATCAACCATTTTTCCGAACAGTTGCTCTCACTGGCAACGGATCATCCTAATTTCCATTTTAATGTCGCTCTCCCCGGTTATATTCTTGAACATATCGACCCCATGTTCCTGTCACGCTTCCGTGAAATGCAGAAAAAAAACGCCTTGGAATGGCTGTTGACCGGTTATTCAGAACCGTTTCTCAGCTTTTCTCCACCCTGGCTGGGAGCCTCGAATATCCGTCTTGGCATGGAACTGTTTAAAGAGCTGACCGGTGTTCCTCCGTCGGGGTTCGTGCCGCCGTTTTCAAACTGGGAACCATCCTACTGCACCATACTTCGCAACCTTGGACTGGGCTATTCAGTGCTTTCGCATACGATATGGCCTCCTGCTGTTCAACACTCCTGCGGATACTGGTTTACCGAATACGGCGGCGATGCAATTGCCCTTTTCCCGGGATTCGTGCTTCACCACTACTCTGCGCCGGCTGATGTGGTGGACTGGCTGGAAAAAATCATTGCACGGGACGCCACCGGGGTAGAAACGGAAAAAATGATCACCGTGCAATACCTTCTGTCGCTCCAGGCCGAAGGCGGTATCGACCCGTACCGTAAGTTGAAATATCTTGTCGCGGAACTGGCAAAAAACATCCTCCGGTTTCAATCGCTCCTTCTGCAGGAAGCGCGCTCCATGCAGCCGCCTCTGGGATTGCAGTACCTGCCGTCTTCGCTGCCGACCGGCGCCGTGTCCGAGGAGCCGTCCTTTTTTCACAACCGCCTTCACTCGTACGACCAGGTCGGTATTCTGCAGCGGAAAATGCTCGACGTCAGCGATAAAATCGCCTCTATGGGAAATTCCCGGCTGGCAGCCGACCTGAAGCGAAAACTGTTCATGGTCCAGGACATCAACCGTTTTCTCCCGGCAACGGCAAGCGGTTTCGCGGTGCTCCCCGACCGTCTGTGGACCTATACCGGACTTATCGATCTCGAGCAGCAATGCGCCATCCACGAAGAAAACACGGGCGGGAGAATTCATATCACCGATTATCTCCGCAACGGCAACAAGTCGATTATCATGTCCAACAAGGCGCTTAAGGTGTATTGCGATTATAAAAACGGCGGGCAGATTTATGAGTTGGATTATTTCGACCGGAAACTGAATCTCTGTGCCGCCTTCAATCCGGTGCCCCACGCGCCGCCCGATATCGTCTCTCCAGGGACTTCCTGTACCGCCTTTATCGACCGCATTTATGCCGAAGGTACAACGGCATCCCAGCTCACCGGAGGAACTGCCCCGGACATCGGCGATTTCTCGACCGAGCCGTTCGATTACGCGATCAAAAAAACAACCTCCAGCGTGAAGATGGCGCTCAACCGTCAGGGATCGTTCCGGCAGAGCGACAAGACCTTTCCCCTGAACATCGAAAAGGTCTTCGGACTCGGAAAAGACACGTCAACATTGTCCTTTGTCTACCAGGCCGCGAACCACTCCCTGGCCACCTTCTCATTCGTGTTCGCGACCGAGATCCACATTTCCCTGCCCGGCGTGGTCGAACATGCTCTTCGCCTGATTCACGATAAACACGTCCTTCCGGGCATCGGATGGGAGCCGGTCACGCTCGATCAGGCGTTACAATGGAGCATCAGCGACCATGCCGCAGGGATCAGGGTCCAATTCGTAACCCAGAAACCCATCAACGTCTACTGCATCCCGATAAAGGGAAGCGACGGAAGGCCCGATCCCTTTTGCGGACTCAGGATACTCTTTTCTTCACCGGTCACGCTCGATGCGAATTCATCCTGGACGCTCATCGGCACCATCAACTTGAGAAAAATCCGGGAAAGGCGAAAAACGGCAGATGCGGTTTGAAGCG
>JAFGOU010000154.1 GCA_016926315.1 Chitinispirillaceae bacterium | reverse complement strand
CCCGCATTGCTGCAGGGTTTCGACGTCATTGCCCAGGCGCATCAGATCACCGCTCATGATGCCGGCGCTCAATACGGGCCGGGAGGCGAAAAGGGAATCGCGAAGGCTGTCGGTCACGATTTGCCGCCGTGCCTGAGCGTTTCGTAGAGTTCGAACGCCTGTTTCGGTTTCATGCCTTCGTGCACCACCGCGCGCACGGCCTGGAGCATGGCGACCGGGGCATCGGACTGGAAGATGTTTCTTCCCATGTCCACGCCCGAGGCTCCCTGGCCGATGGCATTCGATGCCATGACCAGCGCGTCGAGCTCGGGCAGTTTTTTCCCGCCGGCGATGACGATGGGCACCGGGCAGGAGGCGGTGACGGTTTCGAAATCCTCGGGCACGTAGTAGGTCTTGACAAACGCAGCACCGAGTTCCGCGCAGATGCGCGTGGCAAGCCGCATGTATTTTGCGTCGCGGACCATCTCCTTGCCGACCGCGGTCACGCCCAGCACAGGAATGCCGGCGCGCATCCCGGCGTCGACCAGGCGGGTCATGGAGTGCACGGTCTGCGATTCGTGCTCTCCGCCGATGTAGACCTGCACCGCTACCGCCGCCACGTTCATCCGCACCGCGTCCTCCATGTTGACCGCGATCTGCTCGTTCGACAGCTCCTTGAGGATGCTCGGGCCGCCGGTCGCGCGCATGACGATCGCCTTTTGGGTGGATGGCGGAATGACGCTGCGCAGAATGCCGCGGGTGAGCATGAGCGCGTCGGCGTGGAGCGCGAGCGGCAGAATGGTGACGTCGATCCGTTCAAGCCCCGTGGTGGGTCCCTGGAAATAACCGTGGTCGAACGCCAGCATGACGGTCTTTCCCGAGGCCGGATTGAAAATACGGGCGAGACGGTTTTTCATGCCCCAGTCGTAGTTGTTCGAGCCTTTGAGGAGAAAGAGTTCGTTCTTCTGGGGAATGTCGGTGAAGTAGTTTTTTTCTTTTTTTGAGACATCGACTTCGGGCATGGGGACTCCTTTTTATTTTGTCCGTTTTACTATGTTGGGTAATTTTCGAGATCCGTGCAGTATGGCAAGGACTTCTATCCGGTGCGTCTTAAGGGAGTAAATAATCCTGAAAGATCCCTCATGGTTGATCACCTACTCCAGTACCTTCTGCATTTCCCGAAAAACAGGCACCCCAAAAACACCATCACCGCGGCGATGGCCGCGGCAACGATCCACTTCGCTGCCGGTGAACCGAGTGTTTTTCCGGAAGGCTGATCTTCCGGGGTTGATACGGAGGGTTCTTCCCCGGCTTCCTGCCCCTTTTCGCCGTGGTCCCTGGAGTTTTTGACGATTTTTTCCTCCAGCACCTCGTCAACCGATTCGAACGCGGCTTTACCTTTTTCCTGCTTCATTATTTTTTCCCTCCCGGTTGTTTTTCAAAGAATCGCGTACGCGCTTCCTCACGTATGCGCTCGCGCCGTTTTTCAATGACCGTTTCCCACACCCGATCTTCATCGAGGCTGAACAGTTCATGCACGATTTTAAGATAATACGCGGCGCCTTTTGAGTAAAGCCGGTGCAGAAACAGGATCTTGCCGGCCGTCACCACTTCGTCGAATACCGCGTCGGCAACAATGTTGTTTTCGGTAACACGGCCGGGAAACAGGTCATGGAGTGCGGCAATAAAGGTGGCATGCCGTTTGGTGCCCTTGACAAAATTGGGGATGATCCTGGTGATGCGGCAGGCGTCAGGATACCGCTCCTTTAGTGCCTGCTCCATTTCGACAAGACCGTCGATGGCAAACTGGCGCAATTCCGTGGGAACGAAGATCTCGTCGCTGGCATACAGCGCTGCCGCCTGGAGCCGGTCCATGCCCGGGCCGTTGTCAATGAGCACGTAATCGTAAAACCGTTCAAGTCTGCACGCGGTAATGGCACGTTTGAGCGCTTGAAGGTCGACGACATCACCGTCGCAGAGGTCACGGCAGGAGGTCACGATATGGAGACCGGACAGTTCGGTCTTGCGGATCGAGCGGACCAGCAGTTCCGGCGCGGTTTCCGGCGGCGCGGTGTAAACGTCATGGAGACCAGGGGTTTTTATCCCCACGCCGAGCAGCGACGACAGGTTGTGCTGGCTGTCGTTGTCAATGGCGAGCACGCGATACCCGCAGAGCGCCAACGCCTGGGCCGTGCTGCCGGTGAAGGTGGTTTTCCCCACCCCGCCCTTGTGGTTGAGTACCGAGATGATTTTCATGCAGAGAAAATAATTGCCGAGAAGGCGCGGCAACGACAGTTTCGTTTCCGGAGCGTTTTATTTGGCTGCCGGGGGCGTCTGGGGCGGCGCCGCGGTGTCCTTTTTCTCCTTTATGGCGCAGTCGGCAACGGCCAGGATGCTGCCCCTGTCGAGCACCATGGTGATCGACACGGTCCATCCCGGGCCTTTTTTGAATTCTTCCTTTTTGTCCACATCCTTTTCCACGCGGCGGATGCAGTCGTCGAGTTTCTTCGGGTCAGTTTTTACCTTTTTAAGCGCGTTGCGCATCTTTGCGCCGACCTGGGAAAGCGCCTGTTTCTGGGCCTGGGCCGTGGCAACGGCGTAATCAATGTGGACGGCATGTCCCGATCCGCTCACCGACTGGGTGGGAATGAGGTCGTTTTCGTCCTGAATTTCCTTGTTCACGTACGACCAGGTACCGTCCATGGCAATGAGAACGATCTTGCCGCCCGAAACCGGGACCGTAAAATCTTTTTCAAATTCAATATTTTTTCCGCCCTGGATCTCCCAGGTATTGTCGGCCCGAAGCAGGACATCGACACCGTCGAGGGTGGTGAGCACCATGTCCTTTGGCGGCGGTTGCTTGGCGCCGAATCCGGCAACAACGGCGAACAACAGGAAAAGCACGATTCGTGATGCGGTTGATTTCACGGCAAGCCTCCTTTAATCGGTTAATCGGACGGGATGATACATCGGTTTCGTGTAAAAATATATCCCGAATATGGGGTGAGGCCAGGGGAAAACGGGGGAAGAAACAGCAATGGGTGTGGGGCGACACCGCTTGAGGATTCGCGCTGCCACGCATCCACAACAGGCTGCGTCACCACTCGGAAATCGTCCGTAATTTGGTAATTTTGCGATTGCCTTTCTCGCTTCAGGGCAGGTAGTATTGCTTCCGATTGTGAAAACACGAACGGGCCGGCTTTGACGTGTACGCCGTGAATTTCGTTTTTCGGTGTCACAGGTTGCCGTTTCACGGTGCGGCCGGATAATGTATTTTGGCCGTTGATTGTCGGTGTGGCGAAAGGAGCACCCATGGATACCGTCTTTTTCATGAATCTGCGGGCAACCCCGGGACGTTCCCGGGAGCGCAAATTCGGCGACCTGCTCGCCGCGGCCGGCGCCCTTGCCGGGAATGACGAACTCGTGGCAATCAAGGTCCATGTCGGCGAAAACGGCAACCTTTCCTATGTCAACCACGATTACGCGCGGCTGGCAATTGAGACGGTGCGGAAGGGCGGCGGAAAGCCTTTCTGTACCGACACCAACACTCTTTACAGCGGAGGGCGTCACAACGCGGTTGACCATCACGCCACCGCGTTGCGGCACGGCTACTTTTCCGGCACCATCGGCGCGCCGTTCATCGTTGCCGACGGATTGCGCGGGCTTGATTATGAAGAGTTGCCGGTTTCAGGGAAGCATTTCCGGAAGGCAAAGATCGGAAGCGCGCTCTGCCAGGCCGGAGCGCTGCTCGTGCTCTCCCATTTCAAGGGCCACTGCGAAATGGGGTTCGGCGGCGCGATCAAGAACCTCGGCATGGGGTGCGCGGCGATACCGGGCAAGCTCGATCTCCATTCGTCGTCACAACCGGAACAGAAGCCCGAGAAATGCGTGGCATGCGGGCAGTGTGTGCGGCGATGCCCGGAAGGCGCGATCGCATGGAAGAATAAAAAGGCGGTGATCGACTACGGTCGCTGCATCGGCTGCGGCCAGTGCGTGGCCGCGTGCGGGTATGGCGCCATGAACGTCAAATGGGAGTCGCACGGCGAGGCGCTGCTCGAAAAGGTGGCTGAATACGCCGCAGCGGTGCAGGCGCGTTACACGGGGAAATGCGTTTTTGTCAATTTTGCCTTTGCCATAACCCCGGATTGCGACTGCTGGGACTATAACGACGCGCCGCTGGTCCAGGATGTCGGGATACTGGCGTCTGCAAACCCGGTGGCGCTCGATCGCGCGACGCTGGACCTGGTAAAAAAATCACCGGCAGTTGCCGATAGCGTTTATGTCGCTCCCAAAAAAGGCGCGAACCTTTTCGACGCGGTCCACGGGACTAAGAGCGAATATCTGTTCGGGTACTGTAACGAGCTCGGCATGAGTGACGGGTATGAGCTGGAGGAGGTGGGGTGACGGTAAAAGCCAGGCCTTTTTTATTGACAGGGATATATGGATAGTGCATAGTTATAGGTATATGGAACATACAATAGTGGTAAATTAAACTTTATGACGCCAAACCCTCTCTATTTTACCAGAGCCCATATCGAAGCCAATCGCTTTAACGCTCCCGCGACCCTTGCCGAGGAGGCGGTGCACTGCCTCGAACTCGTGGCCGAGCTTGTTGAAGCCGGGCTGGAGTACCAGTTCAAGGGCGGCAACTCGTTGCTTCTGATCCTTCCGGAGCCGAAACGGTTTTCCATCGACGTGGACATCGCGACCGACGCGCCGCGGGAGCGGATCGAGGCGTGTCTCGATGAGATCATAACCCGGTTCGGTATTTTCACCCGCTGGGAGAAACGGCAGCACAAGACCAAACCGTTGCTGCCCATCGCCAGTTACTATCTTTTTTTCAGGCCTTCGATCAGGCAGGAGGCGGAAGCGTCGATCATGCTCGATGTTCAGTTGCGCCGTACGCCGTATCGCACGGAGAGAAAGCCGGTGGTCTGCGGACGCCTGTACAAATGCGAAACCATGGTGGATCTGCCGTTGCCGTCGAGCATCATCGGCGACAAACTTTTGACCCTCGGTCCCACCACGCTCGGCATTCCGGTGGGAAAGGGCAAGGAGGCGCAGCGGCTCAAGCATGTGTTCGACGTGGCGCGGCTCAGTGAGACCGACCCGCCGCCAGCAGAGGTGCGCGAAAGTTTCCTTGCCTGCCTTAAGCACGAAAACGAGATTCAGGACCGCGGCAGGAATGTCGGCGAGATCGTGGCCGATACGCTCGCTTTCTGCAGGAGTGTTGATCCGTATGACGCTATGCCTCATGACGAGGGCCTGACGCCCATCATGTCGGAAAACGTGCGCGGGCTGCCGCTTTTCGCCGGTCACCTGTTCGACGCCGGGTATGGTTGGCGGGAACTCAAGCGCGACATGTCGCTCGTGGCGGAATGCGTTGCTGCGGTGGGGGTGTGAGGATGTTTTTTTGTCCAGAGATGCAGAATAGATTATTTTATAATGAGAGGGCAGACTTATTATGGCGACATCGTTTAAAGAGATCAGAAAAAAAGCGATAGGCGGACTGCCGCGAGGAGATCGGGCGCGACTTGCGCATGACCTTATTTCAAGCCTTGATGACGAATCCATAAAGACAGAGCCGCACGAATGGGATCTTGAGATTCGAAGACGGGTCAACGAAATCAAAAGCGGTTATGTGCGAGGCCGGCCGGCGATCCAGATGCTTGCGGAAATGCGAGCCAGATATTCTTGAAACCGTAAATGGTTCATGCTGACGCGGAAAGCGAATTATGGCGGGCAGTAGAATATTATCATGCAATCAGGCCGGAACTCGGACGAGATCTCGTTAGGGAGATTCAATCCGCATTTTTTTGAAATCAGTGAATCTCCCCGATCGTGGCCAAGGAGATGTTCCGGGACAAGAGTAAAATTTATCAACCAATTTCCATTTGGTATTTATTATCTCGAATTGAACGAAGCGGTCTGGATTGTCGCATTCGCCCATCTTAAGCGCAGACCACTCTACTGGCGTAAGCGATTAAAAAAAATAACAAGACAGGCGTAGACATGCCTCTTCCCGTCGACCCGCGCGATCCTGTTTTTCTGCAATCCGTCGACGCCGTTTCCCGGAAAATGGGGAAGACGCTTCTGCAAGACCATGACCTCGTGCTTATTGCCTGCGAAGAGATTTCCCGCACGGTCACGCATGAAGAAAAAAACTATCAGGCACCTGTCAAGGACCCGTCATGAGCGGGACCCTGGTGATCCTCCCCAACAACCTTGGCGACGTGATCATGACGCTGCCGCTCCTTGCCGGGCTTAAGGCGAAAGACCCGCAGACGCATATCACCTTTTTCGTGGAGCAGGGGTTTGAGGCCGGGCTGGTCAATTCCCCCTTCTGCGACCGGCTGTTTCCCTTCGACCGGAAAGCGATACGTGACCGGTCGCGGACGGCTGGCTGGCAGGAGGCGCTCGACCGGTTTACGGGCGTGGTCGCGGAACTGAAGGCGCTCCGGTTCGACCGGGTCATCAACCTTTCGCAGCATCCGTATACGTCGTTGTTGACAACACTTGTCGAATGCGAAAATACCGCGGGGAGGCGTTTCCAGCGCGAGGGAAACCACGCGTTGCCCGATGCGTGGAGCCAGTACCTGTATGCCGTTCCGTTTGCGCGCGCTTGCAACGGGCTTCACGCAACCGACGTCTACTGCCGGATCGCGGGGACAACGGCGCCCTCGGCGTCGCCGGTGGTCAGGGTAACCCCGGATGAAAAAAACGAGGCCGCCGGGTTTCTGTCCCAAAACGGCATGGTGCCGGGTGCGGGGCCGGTCATGGTTCTCCAGCCCGGCGCGGCGTACGCGGCAAAGCGATGGCCTCTCGACCATTTTACCGGGCTTGGCAGGATGCTCGTTGGGGACGGGTATCGCATCATCATCACCGGCGCTCCGGCGGAACGGGAGCTCGCCGAGGCGCTCGGTAGCAGGATTGGCGGCGCCGCGCTGGTGTCCGCCGGAAAACGGACGTTTCGGGAAACCATCGCGCTGATGCCATTTGTCCAGGGATGCGTTACCGGCGATACGGCCATCATGCACGCCGCGGCAGCGCTTGACCGAAGGGTGTACGCCCTTTTCGGACCCACCAATCCCGTGGAAACCGGGCCGTACGGCGCCGGGCATTTCGTTTTTTACGGCAGGTGCGAAAAGCGGCCGTGCTTCTGCATGACCTGCAAGAACACGCTCTGCATGAAATCGATACTTCCGGAAACGGTCGGCGCGGTCATTGCCGGGAAAGTTCCGGCGGGTGCGGGGTGCGATGTGTTCGTCTCCGGCCGCAACAGCGACGCCACGCAGCGCCTCGATCCGGTGGCGGCGCAGGGGCAGGAGCTTTTCAGCCCGATCGATGCGTTGGTTGCGCGACGTACGGTCGAGCCGGACCATGCGGCCGAAGGGCCGATCGATCCGGAGGAGGCCGACCGGATCCGGCGTGAAGCCGCCGTGTTCTGTTCCACGCTCGACCGGATGATCGACGCGCTGACCGAGTATCTCTCCACCCGTTCGATGGAAGCGATCAGGCGGTATGAACGCATCCACGCTGAATTTTCCTCACCTTCGGGAAGCATCGCCTTTTTCTCCGCTCTGCTTAATATCCGTCTTAACAGCATTCCGCTCATCGATCCGGTGAAAGGAGTCGGCGCGAGCCGCGAGGCGTGCATTGCGACGCGGGCGGCGGTCGAGCGGGCGGCGGCGTCTTTCGGATGAACTGCCGGTTGTGTCGTGCACCACAGACACGGGCGCTCTGCGCCGATGTGCATCGCGATTACCGGTACTGTGAGGCCTGCGGCCTTGTGTTCGTTCCCCCTGAGCAATATGTTTCGGTTGAAGAAGAAAAAAAACGTTACGACCGCCACGACAACGCGGCGGACCATGACGGGTACCGGAAGTTTTTGAGCGAAGTCGCCGTTGTCGCGGCCCGTGAGAACGGACCGCACGGCCGGATACTCGATTTCGGGTGCGGTAAAAACGCGGTGTTGACCGCGATGCTCAGGGAACAGGGGTTTGACTGCGTTCCGTATGATCCGCTGTATGGCATCGGCGCCGGGGCCCTTTCCGGGCGCTATGCGCAGGTGATCGCCTGTGAGGTGGTCGAGCATCTGCGCGGGCTGCGGGAAGAGCTCCTTGCGATCGGGAAGGCGCTCCTTCCCGGGGGAGCGGCCGTACTCCGCACCCGGTGTTATCCGTCGCTCGAAGCGTTTCGATCCTGGTGGTACAAGGATGATTGTACGCACATCAACTTTTTTCGCAGGGAAACGGTCGGCGTGGTCGCGGCATTACTTGACTGTAAGGAAGCCGCTTTCGTGAAGGATGATCTGTCGGTCCTGCGGAGAAAAAGGTGGTAAATGGCCGCCGCCGGCCGCTACAGGCGCACCAGGATTTTGCGGACGCCTTCCCGCAGCTTGACATTAGCTTCCCACAGGAACGATCCGATCGGCACGCTGGAAATCCGTTCGATTTTCTTCTTGCTGTTGTAGTAGACCAGGATTTTGTCGTACCGTTTCTCGTATACGATCGATTCGCTTTCGGTGCGGGGCGGCGTGAGGAAGGGGGCTCTGATCGTGACCAGGGCCGTAAAACGCGCTTCTCCCGATTCCGTCTCGCTTGAACCGGCGGTCGACACCGAGCATTTGATGATGACGTCGAGGTCGGGATTCGAGTAGTGCGATACCGGTTCCAGGTAGCAGGAGTCGGTCAGGAATTTTTTCATGAGCGCGCCGGACGCAATGTCGCGCGGAATGGTGTCGGTCGGATCGGTGGCTATCGCTTCGAACTTGAGTGAATAGGTCGATTTTTTTATCTTGAAGAAAAAGGGCTGGGAAAGATCGTTGCGGGTCGTAATGCCGAAATGCTTGATGCCGACGCGCCATTTATTGTTGAT
Source organism: Chitinispirillaceae bacterium (assembly GCA_016926315.1). The sequence goes on along the minus strand of JAFGOU010000154.1, from coordinate 7,347 downwards.
GACGCGGCCCAGGTTCGGGCTCAGGTACATGAGGGTTCCGTTTCGGACGAAAGGGATCATGAAGTTGTCGAGCGACACCTTGCCGCTGTTGTCGGCGACGCCGTTGAACACGTCGATGCCGCCGGGAATATACCCGGTCAACCCGAGGCCGGCGAAGGGTCGGCCGTCGATGGTCACGCTTAATGACGGCGGCGTCAGGGCCAGGCGGCCTGCTTTACCTTCGATAAGCTGGCCGGTTGAGGTGATGCGCACCCTTTCCAGAAAACTCTTGAGCGTTTTCCGCGCCTCATCGATGAGCAGGCGGCTTTCGTCTCCCTGCACGGTAAGCGGACGGCCCATATATGCCATTGAATAGGCGATCACCTCGACGCTCTGATAATACATCTCCTCGTGGTTCTGCTCCGCCACCGCGTTCTGCAGCCGTTCCCACGAGTGGACGGCCAGGAGCTCGATACGGTCGTTGTAGGCCTTGAGCGCCGCCTCGATAGCTTCAGGCAGGAGGCTGTAGGTGAATGTCCAGTACTTGTCCTTGAATGCCGACGCCTCCTTGGCCCGGACGATACAGGAGTCGAGAAACGTGTCGAACAGAAGGTTGACGAGGACTTCGTTGGTATCGACCTCGGCGCCCTTCTGGTCTTCAAGCCAGATGACGACTTCGGGTTTCAGCCGCAGCCGGGCGTCCTGTTTGCACGCTGCCATCTGTTCCTCGGTGATGGGCCCGGATAGCTTGACCTTGGCGGCGCCTTTGATGACCTGGTCATACGCATGCAGGTTGATGGCGGTCATGATCGCAATCATGCCGAAAAGAATCGCTCTTTGCCGGTGGTTCATGCGGTTGTCCTCACATTTGGTGTCATTGCTTAGTATAAAATAGGCAAAAGTATCTGATAATGGGTGATTTTTTTTACCGCGCCGCCGACCGTACCGCGCTGATGACCATGGAAGCCAGCGCCGCAGCCTCCTCTGGCGCGCGTGCTTCGGCATAACAGCGGATGATAGGTTCGGTGTTCGACGGGCGAACATGGACCCAGCCGTTTTCCCTGATGATTTTCAGCCCTTCGAGACGATCGGTTGCTTCATGCGAAAACTGCTGTGCGAGCCTGCTCATCAGGATTTCCACGTCGATCCCGCCGATGGGTATCTTTTCCTTGACAATAGCGTATCGTGGCCATTCCGCGGCACATGCCGAAATCTTTTTCCCGGTGGCCGCCATGAGCTCAATAATAATCGCGCAGGCCGCGAGGCCGTCGCGCGCCCGGGAGATTGCGGGATAGATGAGCCCGCCGTTGCCTTCGCCGCCCACCGCGCAGTTGTGGCGGAGCATCCCTTCCACCACATTCGCTTCGCCTATTTTCGTTCTGATCACGTTGACGCCGAACCGCGCCGCCACGTCGTCGATGAGCATGGACGTGGAAAGGTTGGTGGCGATCGGACTCGGCTTGCGCGCGAGGATCCTCTGAAGCGTGAATACCAGGGTCATCTCTTCGGAGATCGCTTCGCCGTGTTCACCCATGGTGGCGAGGCGGTCGGCGTCGGGATCAAAGGCAAAACCGGCCCAAAAGTTCCCGGTCTTTTGCAGGAGCGCGGAAAGGTCGGTAAGGTGGTCCGGGCGCGGTTCCGGATCGTGCGCAAAGTCGCCGTCGAGCTTGTTATGGACGCCGGACCAGGCGACTCCCAGGGCTTCAAGCAGGGAGGGGAAAACGGCGCCAGCCGCTCCATTGATGGAATCGACCGCTACGCTGATACCTGTTGAACGGATCAGGTCGGTGTCGACCTCGGCGCAGATCCGTTTGATATGGGCAGGCGCTGCATCGAAGCGTTCATCCGGTGATTCCGAAATCAGTGACAGCTCTTCCGGCGAAGGAGTGCCGCCCCGGCGAAAAGCGGCGTACACGGCTTCTCCCTCATCGGCCCGGTAGAGCCGACCCGACGAATGCACCATTTTGTAACCGTTGTACTCATTGGGATTATGGCTGGCGGTTATGATAATGCCGCCGCTTGCCTTCAGTTCGCTGACCGCGACGCAGGTGGTCGGCGTCGGCGCAATGCCGAGATCAACCGGGGAGCCTCCAGCCGCCCTGATGCCGCGGAACGCGGCGCGCGCATACCGCTCTCCCGACTTGCGGGTGTCCCTCCCGACGACCATTTTACCGCCTCCGGCAAGGCGCGTCTGCAGGTACGCGATGCGCGTGACCAGAAGGGGGGTGAAGGTCGTTCCGACAATTCCCCTTATTCCGGACACTGACATGATGGGCAACTGGTCCATAGTAGGCGTTTTCCCGGGTGTGTTGCTGGGGGTCGGTTCGCTGACCGGATGGCCCGATTGACTGAAAAAACTAAATTATCGTACACTGAAAGGCAACTACTTGTCGCTGCTTTTCCCGTAATACGTTTGGATCGTTCCCGATGATATACTATTTTACCGGAGTCGTGCATAAACATTCATCACGGGTTGCTGTATGCATATTGAATTGCTCTGGGTCATCCCCATCATTTCGTTCGCGGTATTTCTTTTTATCGTGGCCTATCAGGCGCAGAAGAGCGCGGACCGCAGGTCGAAAACCAGCGTGCTTTCCAAAGAGGTCGCCCTGTTCAACGCAGGGCAGGAACTGCCCGGCGGTGTTGCCAGGACGGAGCGCAATTTCGACCGGCTTCAGGAGCTTGAAAAAGCCATCAACCTGGTGACCGAGGTGCTTTCATGCCAGGGACACCAGGCGCAGGAACCGTCCTCCGGCGCTGCCGGTACTCAGGCTCCTGGTTCCGATGATGTCAATGAACTGAAGGAGAAACTCCGTTCGGTGTTCAAGGAGTATGATATCATTCTGAGTGAAAACTATACGTTGCGCGCAAAAGTGAAACAGCTCTCCAGGCATATCAAGGAGAAGGAGGCCCCCGTGGAAACGCCCGAATCTCCCCGCGATCCCGTCCCAACCGCTGCAGAGCCCGAACCGGTTACCTCCCGGAGCGCCACGAACCTTTATGACGATACCCGGCTCATCAGTCTTGCCACCCTGTCCGAACAGCGGAAGGTCGATCCGTTGAAACCGGCTTCATCCGTGTAATAATCTCCCTGCCAATCGTTCACAGAGAACTGCGGCGCCGAAGAGCGCACCGGGTCGTTTTTTTTATCCAAACCTTATGCAATACAACATATAGCGCTACATAATCCATCATTATACAACATATGGTTAATTTAAACGATTTTTCAGCATTTGTGCCCGGCGAGGCACATTCTATAATAAAAAAACCTTGACACCATTTCCCTGATGAATTATTATAGTGGGGAATAATAGGTAATTGTGGGTAACTGTGGGGAAATGACTATGGCGGGTTTTCATGGGAAATACGGGTATTCGGTTGACATAAAAGGAAGGGTCAACATACCGGCCAAATTCCGCAAGGTTCTTCTGCCCGAGGCAGCGGATACGTTTGTTGTCTGTCGGGCGCCGGGCGGATGTCTCCGGGCTTTTCCGCAGAACTTCTGGAATTCCTACGTGGCCGAGCTCAATAACCGTCCGGAAACGCCCGAGACGGTACTTCACAAAAGGTTATTATACGACACCGCGTCTGAATCGACCCTCGATGCGCAGGGCCGGATCACGCTCATGGCCAACCAGATGGCGATCGCCGGGATAACGAAAGAGGTCACGCTGGTGGGAAACGAACAGTATATCGAAATCTGGGACAGCGCCCGGTATGCGTCGTATCTGGGCGGTAGCGTCGATTTTGATTCGGTCTTTTTTCAATCGGTGCAGGCAGGGCTTCTGCGTAAATGAGCGAGACCGATGACTATCATACCCCGGTACTGCTGGATGAAATCCTTTCCCGCGTTCTTCACACGGGCACCGGCGTGTATCTCGACGGGACCCTTGGCGGCGGGGGGCATTTCTGGGCAATGGCGCAGCGACTTGACGAATCCGCTACCCTGATCGGCATTGACCGCGACCCGGAAGCGGTCGCATGGAACCGCGGCCGTATGCGTTCCTGCCGTCCGCGTATCATCATCGAACAGGCCCGTTTTTCAGAATTCGACCGCGTCCTGGAAGCGCACCACTTTTCGCAGGCCGACGGCATCCTGCTTGATCTCGGCGTATCATCACGGCAGATCGATTCGGCCATCCGCGGTTTCAGCTACCAGCACGACAACGAACTTGACATGCGCATGGACCCCGCATCGGGCATGCCGGCATGGGAGTTTCTCCGGCGATCCGGCGAAGAGGAACTGGCATCGGCGCTTGGAGAATTCGGCGAGGTGCGCGCCGCCCGCCGTATTGCCCGTTCGCTCAAAGAGTGGGAGCGTACCGGCAGCATACGTACCTCCGCCGATATGCGGAAATGGTATGCCCGGACCTTCAGGGCCAAAGGGTCGGTCGATCTGCTTGCCAGGATTTTTCAGGCGCTGCGTATCGCGGTCAACGACGAACTCGGCGAATTGAAAAGGTTTCTCGGCAAGGTGCTTGATTTTGTTACACCCGGCGGTCGTTTTGCCGTTATTTCGTATCACTCCCTTGAAGACCGGATGGTCAAGGAGTTCATGCGCAGCAATGAGCGGTCCTGTATCTGCCCTCCGGAACTGCCCCGCTGCCAGTGCAACGCGTCGCCGTTGGTTAAGCGCTTGACCCGCAAGGCACTTCGACCGTCTGCCGGCGAGATCGTTGCCAACCGCCGCGCGCGGAGCGCCCGGCTGCGGATCGCGGAGAGAACCGAGTCCGTGGGATGAAACCGTCAAAACGGACCCGCCGTGCGTCCCCGGTGCGCATACGTCCGATGTTCGTCGCGCTTCTTGTCGTGGCGATGCTCATCGCCGTGCCTCTTCTGCTCGTCTGGAAACAGGCCTTCATCACCGGTGCCTCCATCAAACTCGAAAAAATGAACGACACCCTGTCGGCCATGAACAGGGAGATCGCCTCCCTCCGGATGGCGCGTGAACGCTGTGCCGACAATGAGCGGATCGAGGCCATCGCGCGGTCGGCGCTGGCGCTTGACTACCCGTCGTCCGACCGCATCACGATTGTTCCGGCCGGAGCGGGAGGCGATCGGGGAAAATCGGCGACTCTGTTGTTGTCGGCGCTTCGCGGGCGAATGAAAAAAGGCGGTGAGGAATGAATCAGTTCAAAATCAGGCTTTTTTTTCTCTCGTCGCTGTTGTGCATCGCCGCCGTGGCGGTGATCGTACGACTGTTTTCGATTCAGGTGCTTCACGGCGAAGAGTTCGCCGCCCGCAGCAGATCGCAGTCGCAGCAGCGCTGCGTTCTGCCGGCTCCCCGGGGGACCATTTTCGACCGTAACGGCCAGGTGCTTGCCGCGAGCCCGCAGAACGACCTCTCGCTCTCCATGGATGTATTCGGCGTTTCGAATAAGAACGGCGCCGCCGGCCGGCAGAGACGCGTGTATCCTCTGGGCGAGGCGGAAGGTCCCCTGGTGGGATACGTGGGCAGGGACGGATACGGTCTCGGCGGGATTGAATTTTCCTTTGACAAATATCTGCACGGGGAAGACGGGTGGACGATCCTGCAGAAGGACGGGCGCAATCATCGCTACCGGAAGATCGGGCTGCCGTATAAGCAACCGCGTCATGGGGGAGAGGTGTTTCTCACCATCGACGCGGAAATCCAGAAAATCGCCTACAGCGTCATCAAACAGGCGGTCGCGGGCCAGTGTGCCCGGGGCGGCATGTGCATGGTCATGGAGCCGGCGACCGGCGACATACTTGCAATGGTCAACGAGCCGTCGTTCGACCCGAACGCACCGTCGCGCTATCCCCTGGCACAGAGAGTCAATGCATGCATCGGTACGCTTCATGAGCCGGGTTCGACGTTCAAGCTCATAACCGCCGCAGCGGCGTTGCAGGACGGTCTTAAAAGCGAACGGGACGTTATCGACGGCAACAACGGCGTCTATATCGTGCATAACGAGCGGATCCGCGACCATCATCCGTACGGAAAGCTCTCTTTTGTCCAGGCGCTGAGCCTGTCGAGCAATGTCTGTTTCGCCAAAATCGCGCGGGAACTGGGCAGTTCACGGCTGTACCGCTATACCAGGGAATTCGGGTTCGGCAGCCGCAGCGGCGTGGAGCTTCCGGGCGAGGAGGGCGGTATCGTGCATCCCGTGCGTTTATGGTCGGGCAGGACCCTTGCAACCATGTCGATCGGCCAGGAGATTTCGGTGACGTTCATGCAGATGATGCTTGCCTATGCGGCAGTGGCGAATGACGGCGTTCTGGTGCAGCCCCGCATCTGCGAAAAGATACTCCCCGGCGACGGCACGGCGGTCACCACGCCGAGAGTCAAACCGGTGCGCCGTGTGCTTTCCGAACAGAATGCCCTTCGACTGCGCGCCATGCTGAGGGCGGTGGTGGACAGCGGCACCGGCGGCAGGGCGGCGGTCGACAACATCGCGATCGGAGGAAAAACCGGAACCGCGCAGAAAATCGATTCCAGCGGTTACTCAAAGACCCGGTCATGGGCATCGTTTATCGGATTTTTTCCTGTTGAAAGGCCGCTTTTAGTCTGTGGCGTGCTTATCGATGAACCGGCGAACAATCTTATGGGCGGCAGCTCCGCGGCCCCGGTGTTCAGAAAGGTGGTCACGCAGATCGTCAGCCATACGGGACTTGCGTACGCGGAAAAAGTCCTCCAGGACCGGACGGCCATGACGGTATCGTCTTCCGGGGAGGCGTCCGTTTCGGAACGGATGGCGACCATGGTTTCCGGCGGTGGACGGGCGGAACAACCCTTCCTGTCGGTCCCGACCGGTGGCGCCACGGCGCGAAAAACCACCAAATTCCTGCCGGGCCGGGTTCCTGATTGCATCGGCAAGGATGCGCGCGACGCCATCAATCTGATAAACCGCGGCGGGATGGAGACCTGTATCATCGGAGCGGGAACGGTGCGCCGTCAGTATCCGCAGGCGGGCGGTCCGGTCTCGTCGACCGTCGTTTGCACCCTGTATTGCTCGCTCGGGGGATAACGCTATGGCAAAGAAATATCCTGAAAGGGCAGCGGGGGATTTCGGGGCCTATATGGATTCCGAAATCAGGTTGCTGCTTGCCGAGGTGGAACCGGTGTGTCCCGTGGCTTCCCCCCGGTTCAATGACGCCGCCCTGGCGTGGGTCGCAAAAAACGCGGCGCATTTCAGAAGGCGGTGGAAGTGCTATCGTGACAAACAGGAAGATTTTGCTCCTGCCGGGAGGATGGTCGCACCGTCGAAGGCGAGGAACAGACATGGTTCTTGATACGCTGCTGAAGAATGCCGGGATCAGGATCGTTGACCGTGGGGGAGAGGGAAATCCCGCGATCAGCGGCATTGCCTATGATTCCCGCACGGTACGCAGCGGCGATCTTTTCGT
>JAFGOU010000153.1 GCA_016926315.1 Chitinispirillaceae bacterium | reverse complement strand
CGCAGCTTGTCCGTCCGCTGGAGCGGGTTGCGGTCTACGTTCCCGGCGGTCATACGGTCTATCCCTCGAGCGTCCTCATGAACGTGATCCCGGCGCAGGTTGCCGGCGTCCCTGAAATAGTGGTGGCCACGCCGCCGCGTGACGGGCTGGACCCGGGCATTGCGTATGCGATGAAGCGGTGCGGCATCACCGAAGCGTACCGGATCGGCGGCAGCCAGGCAATCGCCGCGCTGGCGCACGGCACGGCGTCGGTCAGGCGGGTCGACAAGATTGTCGGGCCGGGTAACGCCTGGGTGGCCGCGGCAAAACGCCAGGTATACGGGAGCGTGGATATCGACTCCGTTGCCGGGCCAAGCGAAGTGGTGATCGTGGCCGACCGTTCGGTACCGGCTGGATGGGTCGCCCTTGACCTGCTCGCCCAGGCCGAACACGGATCGGGAGATGAGCTGGCACTATGCGTTGTCGAAAGCGAACCGTTCGCCCGTGAGATCGCCGCGACTACCGAGAAGGCGATCGCCTCGTCACCGGTGCGGGAGACCATTCTGCGGCTGCCGCAATCCGCGATAACCGTTTTTGTCGCGCGTACCCGCACCGAGAGTATTTCGATAGTCAACGAAATCGCACCCGAACATCTTCAGATCATGACCCGGACCGCGGCGCAGGACGTAAAGAAAATCAGGAACGCCGCGGCCGTATTTCTCGGTTCGTATACGCCGGTCGCGCTGGGCGACTATTTTATCGGCACCAACCACGTTTTGCCCACCGGCGGCGCCGCCCGGTTTTCCTCGCCACTCGGGGTCGAGAGCTTTATGAAGCGGATGTCGGTTGCCGAGGTCGACGTTGCGGGCCTGCGGAAAGCGGCGCCGTTTGTTTCGATTTTTGCGAGGGCCGAGTCGTTCGTTCACCATGCCATGAGCGTTGAAGAGAGAGCAGGGGGAACCGTGTGGATCAGTCCGGTTGTTGCGCGGCTAAAGACCGGGCGCTGAATTTACTTGCGTGTATTTTCCGGTGGATTTATCTTTTATCACCGTTCAACAGTTGCTTGAACTCAACACCAGTCGAAGAGCATTATGCGAAAAACAGCACTCCTTTTCTGCCTTGTCATTGTTTCTCTCCTCTGGCTGTTATGCTCAACGCCTACCAATCCGTTTGAAGACTATAGCAATTGCAAAATTGCCATTGTTTCCCCGGGCCAGGCCGACACGGTTTGTCTCGTCTATGACACGGTTTCGATAGCCATAAGGGTCGACGGCGCCACCATGTTCAGCGCGCTTACCCTGTATATCGGGAAAAAAGACTCGGTTACCGTAACATCATTCGCCAGCTCCTGGACACAGACGGTCGAGGTCGAGAAAGTCTTTCAGTTGCCGGATACGGTCGAACTTACGGTCAAGGCGATTCTTAAGAACCAGGGCCGCCTCGATGACACGCTTCGCATCATTGTGGCCGGTCGGGCGCCACTCATAACCCTTGAGCCGCCCGACAGCATCGCGGTCGAGATCGGGGCGGCGTGCAGCGTATCGGTCGCGGCAACCGGTGTCCCGCCGCTCACGTATATATGGACAAAGAACGGATCGCTCCTGCCCGATGATACCGCGGCCACGTTTAAAATCGGCAATTTCCAGGGTAGTGACTCCGGCGTTTACCGCTGCATTGTTTCGACTGGCTGGGGTTCCGACACCAGCCGGCCGATGCGTCTTACGGTAAAAAAACAGTCGGGAAAGACCATCTACTGGAATTTCGCCTTTTATCGCGATACGGTGCAGGAGGGAGACTCAACCTTCATCCGGCTCGACTCCCTCTATTCCGCTCCGGCTTCGGATACGATTTCGCTCGGCATGCTCGAAACCGTCAACCAGGCAGCGCTGAGGGGTGATTCCCTTTTCGTTTTCCATGCCGGAGCGCGGGACAGCGGTTCGTACCTGATACCGGTAAGGGTTTCGTCAAAGAGCGGGGCCGACACCGCGATGATCGTCGTGACCGTGGCGCCGCGCTACCATACGTTGACGCTCATTGCCGATTCCGGGTCGATAACCGTGACCCCTGCGGCGGTGAAGTACCGCTGGAGCGATACGGTCTCCCTCAAGGCGCAGCCTGACAGCGGATTCAGATTCTCCCTGTGGAGCGGTGACGCGAGCGGACTTGTCGACACCATTTCGCTGGTGGTCCTGCGCGACATGACGGTCAGGGCCCGGTTCATTTCAAAAGACAGTTCAGGTTGCATTCAGATAACTGCGGGAAGCCTGAATCAGGCGATTCGTAGTGCCTCTCCCGGATCGGTAAGGCCAAAAAGCATCTGCCCGGCCCAGGGTGCGTACGATCAGGGCACGGTAAAGATCTGGGGAACGGTACGTTTTGTAATTCAATAAGGGTACGTGGAGGAATACTATGCGTAGACATTTGATTGTTCTGGCGCTGGCGGCATCGGTGATGACGGTGTATGGCCAGCCGAGGTCAGCGGTTGAGTTTTTCGATACCACCGGGGTTGATCCGGTTTCAAAGTTCGGCTGGAGCGGGACGAAAAACGACGGCCAGTTTTATATCCAGACCCCGTCGGATAGCGTGAGTATCAAAAACGGTGTCACCACGGTCACTGGTACGCTGCGTGCAACCCGGCTGGTTGGTGACGGCAGTGGAATAACCAATCTTCCAGCCGGGACGGTTGGTCCGGCTGGGCCGGCAGGACCACAGGGACCTAAGGGAGATACCGGAGTGGCGGGTCCGGCAGGACCACAGGGACCAAAGGGCGATACCGGAGTAGCGGG
>JAFGOU010000152.1 GCA_016926315.1 Chitinispirillaceae bacterium | reverse complement strand
GCGCTCACCTTCCTGCGCAACCTCACGGTGTCATCGGGAATGCTCATGCCGTCGCTCTTCGACATCGTGGAGGCGGCAAAAGGGGTGGGCGGTAACGGCTTTGCGCTGCGTGTGCTGAAAAACGCGCGGTATTATCCGTTCCTCCCTTTTGAGCAGGACGAACCGCTTGCCGGCGTCTCAATCGGCCGGATGACCTTTCCCGATTCAGGGGAGACCGTCGAAGCGATCAACCTTTTTCGCGACACCGAGATCCAGTGGAGGACCCTTACCATCCGGCCCGACCCGTCGCTTGAACGGAAAAAAAAATACCGGTATGCGTGGAACCCGATGGGCATGTGTTCGCACGTTCCCGAAGACGCGAAGATCGAACAGTTCAACGCCCATGTGCGTTCAAAAACGCTCAAGATCCTGGTGGAGGAGTTCGCGCGCCACGAACCGTTCACCACCTCGGTCAAGGACGGCATCGATATCCGCGAAACGCTCCGCAACTGGCACACCGGTCGCATTTACGTAAAGGAACTGCCGCCCTCCCGCGGCAGGATCGATACGGTGGTGATAATCTTCGACGACCGTCATGACGACAACTACCCGCACCAGACCACCTGGTATGCGGAACATAACGAGGAGTCAACGCTGACGTTCTACGCCACCGACCCCTTTTCCGACCTGATCGGCCCGGGCATCGCGCGCTGCCGGTATGGCGGACTATCGCTCCTCTTTCCTCCCCGCCATCTTCCCAATATTTTCGAGATCGACACCGGGATGACGTTTCCGAACCTGGCCGGTCGTCTGGTCTATGGGGCCCTTCTGTTCAGCCAGGAACGGGTGGTTGCCTATGTTGCGGAACGGAAACCGGGCGTCTTTTTCCGTACTGCCGCGGCCCGGCTGAAAAAGCACCTGGTATGGATCCCGCTGGCATCGTTTTCGGGTGAGACGGTCAGGAGGCTCCGGAACTTTCATATTCTTAATGGCAAGGAGGTACGGAGCTGGGCAACGAGGTTTATCGGGGAAGAGTGAGGGGATTGTGGAATGCGGAATAAACGCCGATAAGCTGCCAAACGTGTCATTCCGAACCCATGGACAAACGACTCAGGGCAAGCCGGGTGAGGAATCTCGCTGGTACCTGTCTGCTCTGAAATCCCTCGCGGAGACCGCCGAAGCGCTCGGGATGACAGGACACCGGTAACCGGAAACTGTCAACTGGAAAGGGCTAACACTTGCGTAGTATGGATTACGAATTGTAGATTAAACAGCATGATTTTCAGATCGTTCCTCATCATCCTGACCGGTGCTCTTTGTACCATCGCCCTCACCGACACCACCAACGCCGGTTTTTTCAGCCAGCTCGAAGAGCAGCTCAGGGCAGACTATATCGGCTGCACCGGCGACTCGGCACGGCTTCCGGTCAAGGCGCTCATCCGCTGGAAACACGATATCGACAGTATGGCCGGCCTGCCCGCGTATGCCGAGATTGCCAGGGCGTACCAGCAGGAGACCGGCCGCTCGCCGACCGCGGACCGTCCGTGCGCGGTGCTGCAATGGAAACAGGCAAAGGATTCAGCCGCCGCGGTTGCGGCCATGGAAAAGAAACAGCTCCGCGCCGTGCAAACTGAAGTGACTGCCGAATCCCTGGTGGTGTATCGTGAAATCGAAAAGCTCCCGGCGCAACCGTTCGCTTTTAACGGCATCCCGTTCGGCTCATCAAAACGATCATTCTTCTGGATAGCAAAGCGGAAGGGTTTTGCCGGGCTTGCCAACCAGGGGAGCTACTATGTTTTTCAGAGCGTACCCCTGGGTGACCGCGTCTGGCTCGGCGCGTTCTACTTCGACACGATCGGCTTCTGCAGGTATGAACTTGAGGGAGCCGCTCTTCCGGTCGATTCGCTCGACGGCGCGGTGCGCTCAGAAGCCGCGTATCTTGCGTCGTTGTTCGAAAAAGAGATCGGTGCGCCGCCGCACCAGACCAACCGGGTGAGCCGCGACGAAATCAGGGAAGACGAAGTTGCCATTGTAAAGGCGTGGTCGCAGTCGTCATGGTCGGTGGCAGTCGGCCTTTCGCGCCACGGGTACCGCTACTATGCAAAAGCCGTGGCGACCAACCGCCCCCTGCCGAAAAAATAGCCTCAGAGAACTACCGGTTTGAGGATGCGCTCGCTATCGAACGCGCGTCGCGCCAATGCCATAAAGACCATGCCGGTTGCCAGAAGAAACGCCGACACGCCATGGAGCGGCAACGTGAAAAAATGCGAAATTGCCAGAAAGGCCGACATGACCAGCGCGAGAATGAACAGGTTAATAAAATGGAGCAGTCGCGGATTGGGAAGCCATACCGAAAAGCAGGCCCCTGATGCGGCATTGAACACCGTTGCCGCGACATAGAGGGTAACATACGGTACGGCGGCTCCATTGAGCGCGAGCGGCGATCCAGGGGAAATCAGCGGCCGGAAAAGGAGCCCGACCATGCCGCACAGCGCACCGATGGCAAGGGTCATGATGATGACGAAAACCACTTTACCATACAGGATGGCGCTGCGGGACAACCCTGAGGTGAGCAGGATCTCGAGCGAACCGGTCATCCGTTCGGCCACAAAGACGGTACTCGAGAAATTCGCCGCGATGATCACCGAAAAAAAGGTAAGCCAGAGCGGCGCGCTGACGCCGTCCGCCCCGTCGGTCGATGCGATGAGCATACCCCATCCGACGACGAGTATAAAGTAAACGAAGAAAACGCTCCGGTCGCTGCGGGTAAAATTGAGCCACTCCTTGGAGACCATCAGCGTGGTTGTTTTCATGAAGCGTCCTCCCGGTAGTGACGCCGGATCGTGTCGCTGAATCCCGTGTCCACGGGGGCGACCCTGCGGATGTCGCACCCGGCTTCAACCAGGCGCCTGACCAAAAGCGGCACGGTGACCAATGGATCGGAAATCGTGACATGCCAGGCGTCCCCGTTCCACTGCGGTTCCGTGCCGCAGACCGAACCGATGATTTCCGCCCAGGTCCGGTTGTGGTCGATATCGATAACCCAGTGCGCGCCTTTCATGCCATCACCTTTGGTTAATTCCGTGAGCCGCCCGTCACGAAGGATGCCGACCCTTGAGCACATATCGTCGATCGCTTCGAGCTGATGCGAACTGATGAGAAACGTTGCCCCCCGGTCGCCGGCAGTCTTGACAAGCCGCTTCAGGTGCTCATACGCGCCCACATCGAGGGCAACGGCGGGTTCG
>JAFGOU010000151.1 GCA_016926315.1 Chitinispirillaceae bacterium | reverse complement strand
GCCGTTGCCGTGCTCATCATCGCCTGCCCCTGCGCGCTTGGCCTTGCCACCCCTTTGTCCATAACCGTTGCCATGGGCAGAGGAGCGACCTCCGGAGTATTGTTCAGGAACGCCGAAGCCCTGGAGGTCATGCGATCGATCGATACGCTTCTGGTCGACAAAACCGGAACGCTTACCAGAGGAAAATTTTCCGTTGCAACGATAAGCTCCCTGATTCCCGAAAATGAACTGCTGCGCCATGCGGCAAGCCTGGAAAAAGGGAGCGAACATCCGCTCGCATCAGCCATTCTTAACGAGGCCATGCGCCGCGACATCGCCACCGTCGAAGTCCGGGATTTTATCGCGGAGCCGGGTCTGGGCGTATCGGCAAACTGTCAGGGAAAACAGATCCGTCTGGGCAACCGCGCCATGATGGAGAAACACCGGATAGCTCTTGATAGAATTCATGCCCATGCGCCGAGGGGTACCGCGCAGAGTCAGACATTGGTGTATACCGCAATCGACAGTGAATGCGTCGGGGTCATCGGTATTACCGATACGGTTAAAGAGGACATTGCCGCAATCGTTACCCGTCTTCGTAAAACCGGCGTTGAGGTCATGATGGTGACCGGCGATAACCGGATATCGGCCGAAGCCGTGGCAAAGGAGGCGGGGATAACGACGGTGCATGCCGGGGTGTTGCCCGATGAAAAAGCGGCGATTGTCGAACGGTACCAGCGTGAGGGTAAAATGGTCGCCATGGCAGGCGACGGTATTAACGATGCACCGGCGCTGGCACGGGCACGTATCGGGATCGCCATGGGTAACGGCACCGACATTGCCATCCAGAGTGCTCACCTCACTCTGGTAAAGGGCGATTTGAACGGTATCTTACGGGCAAGGGTATTGAGCAAGGCGACCATGCGAAATATAAAACAGAACCTTTTTTTTGCTTTCGCCTATAATACGCTCGGCATCCCGCTGGCGGCAGGAGTTCTTTATCCTTTTTTCGGGATCCTGTTGAGTCCGATTTTAGCCGCAGCGGCAATGAGTTTCAGTTCGGTATCGGTGATTGCCAATGCACTGAGATTGAGGCAGCTCAAGCTGTAGAAACTATCCGCCGAGTTCTTCGATAGCAAGGAGATCGTGCGGACGGTTGTTCCACCCTTACCGCCGTTTCTTCCGCTCCACCAGCCCCGTAACCTTCATGGGCAGCCCGAAGAGCCTGATGAAACCGATCGCGTCCTTCTGATCGTAGAGCGCGGAATCGGTAAATGAGGCAAGATCCTCGATATAGAGTGACTTGTCGGCCCACGATCCCGACGCGATCACGTTGCCTTTATAGAGCTTGAGCCGCGCGGTACCGGTGACGTTTTCCTGCGTGACGTCGACAAACGCGTCAAGCGCACGGCGCACGGTGGAGAACCACTGGCCGTAATACACCAGTTCGGCGTATTTGATCGCAAACGTCTCCTTGAGGTGCATGGTCTCCCGGTCGAGCACGAGCCGTTCCAGCTCGCGGTGGGCGGCGTAGAGGAGCGTGCCGCCGGGCGTTTCGTATACCCCGCGCGATTTGATGCCCACAAGCCGGTTTTCCACCATGTCAACATGGCCGATGGCGTGTTTCGCGCCGAGTCTGTTGAGCGCGGTAAGGAGGTCGACGGGCGGGAGTTTTTTGCCGTTTACGGCTACGGGAATTCCCTTGATAAAGTCGATCTTGACATATTCCGCCTTGTTCGGGGCCTTTTCAACGGTATTTGAAAGGGTGTACACGTCGTCGGGAGGTTCGTTGCCCGGGCTTTCGAGCACGCCGCCTTCATGGCTGATATGCCAGATGTTCCGGTCTTCGGAGTAGATCCGTTTTTTGGACTGCGCGATCGGGATGTTGCGTTTTTCGGCGTAGGCGATGCAATCCTCCCGCGACCGCATGGTCCAGAGCGGGTCCTTCCACGGGGCGATGATTTTTAGCGTGGGGTCGAGCGCCATGACCGTGAGTTCGAACCGCACCTGGTCGTTTCCTTTTCCCGTTGCGCCGTGCGCCACGCCGACGGCGCCCTCCTTGTGCGCGATCTCCACGGCCCGCTTGGCAATGAGCGGCCGGGCGAAGCTGGTGCCGAGCAGGTAGGAGCCTTCGTACACCGCGCCGGCTTTGAGGGTAGGGTAGATGTAATCGGTCACGAACTCTTCGCGAAGGTCTTCGATGTAGAGTTTCGAAGCACCGGTTTTAAGCGCCTTTTTCTCCAGACCCTTGAGTTCCTCCTGCTGTCCGAGGTCCGCGCACATGGCCACCACGTCACAGTGGAAATTTTCCTTGAGCCAGGGGATCATGATGGAGGTGTCGAGCCCGCCGGAGTAAAGCAGTACTATTTTTTCCATTTTTAGGTCCTTGTCATTATCGCGTAATTGTGAAAAATCGCTCATGGTGAGCCTGTCGAACCATGAACCGGTTGATTGCTTATCGCTTCATCCTTCCCTTCGTCATGCCTGTGCTGAGCCTGACGAAGCGCTCAGGGTAACCTTGGCTCAGGATGTGCGGGGTGTATACGATCACATCTGTTTATACCCGTTTTGCACGGGGTGTTTTTCAAAGCTCCATTCCGTAATTTATTGTTTGCAGACGGCAATCGCCTTCTCAAATATCCCAACCGCCTTGTCGATCTCCTTTTTCGTCACGATGAGCGGCGGAATGAACCGCACCGTATGCCGTTCCGCCTTGATGACCAGGAGCCCGAGCTCCCTGCACGCCGCCACGATCTCCTTCGGGTCAACCGTGACCTCGACGCCCACCAGAAGGCCGCATCCCCTGACCTCCCTGATGAGCGGGTATTTTTTTGCGAGCGCTTCGAGCTTGTGCATCAGATAGGCGCCGTTTTTCCTGACCGACGCAAGAAACGACGGCCTGGTGACGATCTTGAGCGTTTCAATGCCCAGAGCGCACGCCAGAGGATTACCGCCGAACGTGGTGCCGTGGTCGCCGGGTTTGATGCAGGCCGCGATGTCGTTTCTCACCACTACGGCGCCAAGCGGCAGCCCGCCGCCGACCGGCTTGGCAAGGGTCATCATGTCAGGGACCACCCCATGCTGCTGGTAGTGCCACAAGGTACCGGTCCGGCCCATGCCGCACTGGATTTCGTCGAATAGCAGGGCGATCCGGTGGCCGGTGCAATACTTCCGTAAAAATTTCAGAAACTCCGTGGTCGCCCGGGTGATGCCGCCCTCTCCCTGAAACGGCTCGACAATGACCGCCGCATAGGAGTATTTGTCAAGAAGTTTTCCGGTGGCCGCAAGATCGTTGAACGGCGCATAGTGGCATCCGGGAAGCAGCGGCTTGAACCCTTTGTGAAATACCGGCTGCGCGGTCGCGCTCATGGCGCCGTAGGTCCTGCCGTGGAATCCATGGGAAAAGGAGAGGATATGATACTTCGACCTGTCGGTCGCGGTGGCCCATTTCCTGCTGAACTTCATGGCCGCTTCGTTGGCCTCGGTGCCGGTGTTGCAGAGGAAAAGTTTTCCCGGGAATACGTGGTTCGCGAGAAGAGCGGCAAAGTCGAGGTTCGTCTTGTTGAAATAGAGGTTTGAAGTGTGGAGCAGCAACGCCCCGTTTTTTGTCACCGCCTTGACGAGTGCGGGATGGGCGTGGCCGAGCGCGTTGACCGCGATGCCGGCGCCGAAGTCGAGAAACGGCTTGCCGTTGGTGTCGTACAGGTACATCCCCCTGCCTTTGACCAGCGGAGCGCCGCTACGCGCGTAGGTGGGAACGAAGAGGTCGTTGTAGTCCTGGTTTTTCATGTTTGGTTTCCGTGTGTTTTCCCGTTTTTGGTGAACTTTTACTTCCGCTGTGTCACCCTGAGCCTGTCGAAGGGTCCGATTACCAAAGAGACAACGCTTCCCTTTGATACACTCAGGGCAAGCTCAACTCAGCGTGACATCTTAAACAGGCAATTCCGAACAAAAGCTACTTAAAAATCACGGTCCCGGTCGCGGTGTCCTTGAGCAACTGCTGCTGCAGCGTTGCGCTGTCGCGCCAGCCGCAGATGTGCACGCGCTTGACCCCGCGATGCACCGCGTCGGCTGCGCTCCGGAGTTTCGGGATCATGCCCCCGGTCACATGGCCGCGCGATATCAAGCCCTCGATCTCTCCCGTGCGGATTTCTTTCTGCACCACGTCGTCGATCAAGACGCCGGGTACGTCGGAAACGAAAATAAGGTCGTCGGCCTTGATCGCCATGGCCAGTTCGCTCGCCGCAAGGTCGGCGTTGACGTTGTAAATGGTTCCCGTCTTGTCACGCGACAGTGGTGAGATCACGGGCACGATCTTGCAGGGTTTGAAAGCGTCGATGACCGCGGTATTCACCTTCTCGATTTTCCCGACCAGGCCTATATCGTGGCCCCGCATGAGCATTTTCGACACTTCGAACAGGTTGCCGTCCACCCCGCTGATGCCGGCCGCGATGACCCCCTCCTTGAGCAGCAGGTTGACGATCCGTTTGTTGACGTCGCCCGAGAGCACCATCTGCACGATCGAGACCATTTCCGCGTCGGTCACCCGCATTCCCTCGACAAAGCTGTACTCTTTGTCAAGTTTGTCGAGCATCCGCGCGATGTCCTTGCCCCCGCCATGCACGATGATGGGAAACGTGGCGGGCAGCAGCTTCGCGATGCTCTGTCCCAGTTCCTGCAGGAGTCCTGTGGCGTCGACCGTCGATCCGCCTATTTTAATGCATACGGTTTTCATGCTGCGCTTTCCCCCTGGTGTTTACCGTAACAATCCCGCGGTTTCGTTACAACCAAACATGATGTTCATGTTCTGCACCGCCTGACCCGATGCTCCTTTGATGAGGTTGTCAACCGTGCATACCGCGATCACCGGATGTCCGCCCGTACCGGCCGTGAACGCCATGTCGCAATAGTTGGTATGGACCACGCCGTGGATCGTGGGCAGGTCGGTTTGCTCACGGATTCGCACGAACGGCTCGTTTTTATAGGCTGCGGTGACGATCGCCTGGCATTCGATCGCCGACAGCGTTGTTTTAATATACAGGGTAGAAAGAATTCCCCTGCTGATGGGCAGCAGGTGGGGAGAGAAGGTCAATGAGATCTTCCTTCCCGCGGCATGTGACAGCTCCTGCTCCATCTCCGGCGTGTGCCGGTGGGAATGGCCGACGGAATAGGCGGAAAAGTTCTCGTTCGCCTCGCAGAAATGGGTATTTATTTTGAGCGACCGGCCGGCGCCGCTCGCGCCTGATTTTGAATCGGCGATCACCCAATCGATCCCGGTTCCGGCAATCCTGAAAAGCGGGATGAGGGGCAGCAGGACGCTGGTGACGTAACAGCCGGGATTGGCAAGTATCCGTGCGCCGGCGATTGCCTTCCGGTAATGCTCCGGCAGGCCGTAAACGGCTTTTTCGAGCAGGTCGGGGGCCGGGTGCTTGTGCTGGTACCATTTTTCGTAAACCGCAGGATCGGTGAGCCGGAAATCGGCGCTGAGATCGATGACCCGCGTCCCTTTTTCGATAAAGGGGAGCAGGAGTTCCGCCGAGACCGCATGCGGCAGACAGGAAAAGACGCAATCGACGCTTTTTGTCAGTGCGTCTTCCGGGGAAACGAGCGTGCCGTCGAAGATGCCTTTCATTTCCGGGAAAATCGAGGAGTACCGTTCTCCGGGATTGGACCGTGATGAAATAAGGGAGATGGTTGCCTGGTCGTGCCGGGAAAGGAGTTTTATCAACTCAATGCCGGTGTAGGAAGTCGCGCCTAGAATGCCAGTGGTAATTTTTTTTGCCACGATTACGGTCTTTCGTAACTATTATAGGTGAAGTAACGTTGCATGCTAAAACAAGTAAGTAATAAAAATAGATTTTGACCAAGGGGTGAGTGAAGGGGTTATGGGGGTGGCATCAACCCTTGCCGCACCCCTCTCATCCCGAGCTTTTAGGTTCTGTCATCCCGAGTGCAACGAGGGATCCCAGCCAGACAGGTCCAAGCGAGATTCCTCAACGTGTGGACCGCCCCCCGGCCCCCGAAGGGGGAGCCACCTGTCATCCCGAGCTGAGGCGAGGGATCTCAAAACAGCCAGGTAAAACGAGATTCCTCACGTTTGTTCGGAATGACACCTCCCCCCTGTCATCCCGAGTGAAAACGAGGGATCTCAGGGTAGACAGGTAAAGCGAGATTCCTCACGTTCGTTCGGAATGACAGGTATACTGTCATCCCGAGCCCCAGGCGAGGGATCTCAGTGCAGACAGGAACCAGCGGGATTTCACACCCGGCTTGGAGCGCCCCACCCGGCCCCCGATGGGGGAGCCACCTGTCATCCTGATTGCCTTGTTCTGTCATCCCGAGTGCGCGAGGGATCTCAGGGTAGACGGATTACAGGTACATCCCTCAGTTTATCCCCAATAAACCGGGCTGGAAAACGCTGCGGAAGGGAATTTTTGGGGAGAGGCGCAGGTAACCTCGGCCCGAAGATATATCATATCGGAAATCAAAGCATTGAGGTCAATTTCCGCATCAACTGAAAACCGCTTCTCATTCGCGTAATTCCTTGAAAAAACAACGGTTTCCCGATCATCCCCTTTTTTTCCGGCCAGGACCCGAACCTCCCTGACTGTCCCGAACTCCGCCGTGCTGTAAGCGTGGACGAATATCCTGTTGATTTCGGGTGAAATTGGCGAATGGGAGATTACCTGGTCACCTGTCAATGACCCTGAAACGCTCATGGAGATAAACGGCCCGGTGGTGATGAAGGTTTTTCCCTGTCTGATAGCATCCAGAACATCAGGAATGCATCTCGGTTGCCCATATATTCCCGTTTTCCCATTACCAAAAAACCGGTCAAGCCGGTCGCTGATATTCACGAAAGGAGTGGTAATGGCACGATACCGGTTAAAATCGCCATGCGCATCGTTTCCGGCTAAAAGCGGAACTTTATGTCCTTGCAGTAATATCTTTATCCACAGCGCCTTGCCGTATTCAAGAAGAGGAGATACCCCACTGTTCATTATTTGCATACCGTCAAGCCTTTTCCGCAGGTCACCCATTGACCAGTTGCCGCGTTGAAGAAAAAGCCGCTGCATGAATCCCACGCGGGCACCAGGGTGTGCGGCAACGGCGACCCCTCCCTGAGAATGGATATTCGCAATCGCATCGGCAAGCGAAAGCTGGAGATCGTGGCTGCGGCCTTTTCGAGCGCCATCGAGATTCCCCGGGATAAAGTCGTGCAGGTTCAGGCCGCACAGATGCACCACCTCGCCATTTTTGTTGAGACAGGAGACCTCTTCGCCCGGGATCATGATCGATTGAAAATCGCTGTTTTTGCTGAATTCTTCGAGAAAAAGACGCCAGCGGCTCAACCCGGGATCAGGTGAAAGGTAGTTATCGATGCCACTGGCAAGATCATAGGAGTGGTCGGTGACAGCACAGAAATCCAGACCATTTGCCCTGGTCATCAGGTCAATGATGCTGATCGGCGGACCGAACTCCACATGGCTTTGGGAGTACAGTGAGTGGACATGCAGGTCGCCGTAGGAGCATATGTCAGACCCTGGAAGCCTCTCATCCGCACGATAACATGAAAACGGATATTTCGGTGTTCCGGGAAAATTGTCATTGAGCACGATCCGCCTCGATTTCCCCGTGGTAACCGTGACTTTTGCGGTCACATGGAGCAGGCCGGAAGGCAATTCGTTTCTCGGAATGCGTAACAGGCACACCAGCATTGACTTGCGCAGCGGGTGATCGACGGCCAGTTGCGTAACGTCAGGGAAATCAAACCGTTTTGGCTTTTGTGAAGCGCAGGACACGGCGATCGAGCACTCTGAAAGGGTGATTGGAAACCGGTCGATATCGTTGGCAATAAGTATGACCGGCAGGTCAGGCGCAGATGGGTCGAGCCGTTTGGGAAGGTCGAACAGAATTTCCGGTTGACGTTTGAACAAAAGCGAGGGGAAAAACCGGAAAAACCGGAAATGGGTCTCGGCGTAGAGCATAACAAGGGGGATGGAAAGGAGGTCGGGAGGAACGGGCATTGTGGGAATATACGTTTTTTAATTCTACTTCGGTATAATAACGGAATTGTCTTCCCGCTCACCATGAACGGTAATGGTTTTTGGCATATGAAGGCCTCGGCGTATACAAATATATTTTATTGTGCAACATGAATCTGGTAATCGGCTACAGAAGAGATTCGGAACAGCATTCAGGTTCGGCGTTGGTTTTTTTATCTCCCGGACAAAGAGGGAATGAGAGGTTTCCGCCTCACAGGTTAAAACGTAATCACCCTCGCTGTCATTCCGAGCGAAGTGAGGAATCTCGCTTGGACCTGTCTGGCTGAGATCCCTCGTATTCACTCGGGATGACAGGGGGGGGTGTCATTCCGAACAAACGTGAGGAATCTCGTT
>JAFGOU010000150.1 GCA_016926315.1 Chitinispirillaceae bacterium | reverse complement strand
GCTGGTTGCGGAAAAACTTCCCGGGCCCGGGTTTGCCATGAACATCGGTGACCTGCCGCCGGGATGGTATCTGGCAACGGTAAAGGCGGGTAATCAATCGTGGAGCGCGCCCGTTATGGTGCCCGGGAAATAACATGTCCGGGACAGCCGACGACATTTATTCCGGCACGCCGATCAGCCGGGTTCCTGGCTTTTTGCTGTGCGGCATAATGATATAGGCGCCGGGTGTGCGAGTGGCGCTTTCCCGGTGCAGCAGGCTTCCCCTGAGGTCAAAAAGCCGCCGGTCGCCCCCCCCTGCGCGAAGCCGCGTGTATGAGCGGCCTTCCACCTTCGGCTCCGGAATAGGCGCAACCGCGGTGCCGCTGAATACCGAAGCGGTTGCTGCCGTTGCCTTGATGCCGTTCGTGCCGTTGATCAGCAGGTTCCCCCATGTCGTCAGCGGCGATCCGTTCCAGTTCTGGGCGATGTCGAGGGATTCAAGGCCCGAGCTGTTCCCCTTCCACGACCAGCCGATATACCCCATGCCGTGCTCCTTGCACCGGGTGAGGATCGCCTGCGCGGCCACCGGTTTTCCGGCGCCGTGGTCAGCAGCGAATTCGCCCACGCAGAGCGGCAGGTTGGCCGTAACAAACGCCTGCAGATAGGTGTTCACCTTTGCGTCATCGGAATACACATCGTACATGTGGATGCTGAAAATGGTGTTTTTTCTCGTGTCGGCGTCGAACACCTCTTTTGCGCGTGACCGTGTGGTGTTGCTCCAGTCCTGGCCCCAGTTGGCCGCGTCGACCATGAGCAGATGGGTGAACCCTGCGGTGCGCAGACGCCCTATCGCGGTCTTGTGGCCGTTTACCCAGTCATCGGCCGTGACGTTGTTACCGAAGGGTTCGTTGGCGATATTGATGATCACCCACTTTTCCTGACCGACAAGGGTGTTCTTGAGTTCGATCCAGTAATCGACCGCCGTGCTGAGCTGGACCGATCCGGACTGTTCGGAATAACCGGTGCAATCATGCACCTCGAGGATAGCGATCAATTTGTTTTGCTTGCACAGGTTGATCACGTTCTGCACGTCGGAGGCGCTGTTTTTCGTCCAACGCCTGCCGTTGGACAGCACCACACGCACGCAATTGGCTTTGGTGGCGGTGATCGCGGGGATTGCCGTGGAAAGCTGGCCCGCGAACCAGTTATGCGGATGGTTGACGCCGCGCATAAGAAACTCGGTGCCGTTCGCGTCGATCACCTTCCGGCCCTGAATGGAAAAAGCGAAAGCCTGGGAAACGGTGAGTGCAACCAACGACAGGACAAACGCTCCAAAAAACGGTTTCAAGCCAGGGATACGATTCATTGGAAACCTCCTTTCATGACCGGTATTTCATGGAACCTGCGGCGATCGGCACAAACCCGCCCCCTCTTTCCCTTTTAATTAGTGGTAAGCGCCGACCGCCGGGATGCCCGCATCGGTTATTTCCTTGCTATACCATAAACCTGCGATTTATCTATATTTATACCGCTGCACCGATACCTCTACCCATCAGGAGGCAATAACCATGGACCGTCAGCTTCTACCACTTCGTTACCGCATCTTCGCCCCTCAGGCCGCAAGGATCGCCTTTTTCATTTCGCTTCTGGCGCTCCTCATGCAGCCCTCCACCACCCTCCTTTTACGCGGACATCTTCCCGGAGCCTCCCTTGCCGCTCCGGCAGCCACCGTTGAAAAAGAGCTTGCCGACGCGCAGGCGCTGATCGCCAAAGGCAAACTGAACGACGCCCGGAACATTCTGGAAAGGGCCCGATTGAACGCCGGAGGATCGGGTGTCACGACCCGCATCAACAGGCTCAGCGCGCGTATCATCGCGATTGAAGACTCCCTTGTGAAAGTCAATCTCGAGATCCTGCGGACCAAAGGAGCGGACGCGGCATTTGAATTCATGCAGGAGGTCGTATGGTCTTACGGCGTTTCAAAGGAAAAACTGGATTTGATCGAGAACACCATTCTCAACGAGGCGCCGGCCGTTCAGGAGACGCAGGAGCGCGATGACCTTGAATATGCCCTCAAGCTTCTTGCAACCAATCAACCCATGGACCCGGCCATCGACCCCTATATTGTCAAAACCGCGGAGATGCTCATGCAGGCTCGAGCTGACAGTATCGCCAAAGCTAAGCAGGCGGTGGTCGCGCAAGAGGTTGCAACCACCCCTGCCGTAACCCCGGCACCCGCGGTCGGCGCAAAAAAGGCGGATACCGTGATACCCCCTGATTCCGCGGCCGAAGCGCCCGTGAAAAAAGCCGAACCAGTAGCGACCGTGCCTGAGCCGGCGGTTGAAAAGGTCGCCGAACCGGTCCGTGAAGAAGCGACGGTGCAGCCCAAGGAGGAGCCGGTCACCACGGTTGCCGTGGTGACGCCGCCGCCAAAGCCGAAACCAACGCCGGTCAAAAAAATACAGAAACCCGAGGAGTACGTCAGTCCCGCACTGCAGGCCCGCGCCAAGGCCACAAAAGAGTACCTCAAGAAGCTCAAAGCCAACCAGCAGGTCGCCCAGAAAAACGTGGTGGAG
>JAFGOU010000149.1 GCA_016926315.1 Chitinispirillaceae bacterium | reverse complement strand
GTCTTGAACCTGCCGGCCCAGAGGACCAGCAGGAGCATGGCAAGCCCGCCCGCGGATTCAAAGAGCTGGGAGGGGTAGAGACCGGTGGCGTGCATCTGCTGCTGGTACATTCCAGCCGCGCTTTCATGCGGGAAGGAGACGCTGCAGCAGGACGCCGGCGATCCGTAGCAGCAGCCGTTCAGAAAACAGCCGATGCGCGTGAGCATGATGCCAAGGCCGACCGACGGGGCGCACACATCGGCATACGGGCTGAAGGGCAGCTTTCTGACGTTGAAAAAAACGATCGAGGCAACGATCGCCCCGATAAATCCGCCATACATGACCAGACCGCCGATGCCCACCACCCCGCCGTGGAAAGGGTTGATGATGGAGAAAAGGTCTCCGCTGAACTCCTCGAAATGGAGGATCACGTAGTAGAGCCGCGCTCCCACGATGGCCGAAAGAATCACCCAGAAACCGACGTCGGCGATGACGTTGGGGTTGAGGCCCGCTTTTTTCGCGCGCACCGTGGCGAGCCAGATGCCGAGAAGAAACGAGAGCGCAAGCATGAAACCGTAGGAGTGGATCGGGAACGAGAAAATCTTGAACAGTACCGGGTGCATAAAACCTTTCAGCAAGAGTGAAGCGATTGTTCGCGCAGCGTGTTGTTCATAAAGCCTATTTCACTTTCCTCTTCGGGAAAGGGATTCTGGCCGCGCAGGGAGAATATGCTCTCCAGGGTAATGGCGTCGAATAGCAGCGCTTCCTGCGGACCGGGGGCGTCACCTGATGCCGGGCAGCAGGCAGTCGAGACGGACTGTTTGCCCTTTCGTCGGGTGAAAAAAACTGCCAGCGTGTCGCGGATCTTCTTTTTCATGAATGCCATACAGTGCCTCCTGTTGGTTCTGAAAATACCTTATTGTTCGGGAGGTGGAGGAGAAAAACAGCGCCGGCCCGGAGTGTAACGAAAAGCTACTTCCTCTGTGGCACGGCCTTCAGGCGGTGTAACACCTACCCACCCTGCTCCAAAGCCCGGGAACCCGTTTCCTGGTTTCACCTGCCGCCGATGGCCGGGCCGGCAATGGTGATCGGTTCGGCCTGAGCATTTTCAACAGGTGCTGTTCAGACGGTCGATCAGGTGTAAAAGCTCTTCGGGGTGATCGATCAGAACCATTGCTCCGTTCTTTTGCAGTTCCTCCCGCGTCCTGAAACCCCAGGTCACGCCGACCGGGCACATCCGCGCGTTTTTTGCCGTCTGCAGGTCGATGTCGCTGTCGCCGACATAGAGGAGATCGCCGGGGTTACTACCCATGGCGTTGGCGATATGCAGCGCTGCCGCGGGGTCGGGCTTATACGGGAATTTTCCGCCGCCGATAATCGTATGAAAGAGGGAGGGGCCGAAAAAATGAGTGGCCATTTTGAGGGTAAAATCGTGCAGTTTGTTTGAATTGACGGCCAGGACAATACCGCGTTTTTTCAGGGCGTCGAGCGTTTCAATGATACCGGGATACGGCCGGGTCGAGTGCGCCCACCGGTCAGCGTATACGGCGCGCATCGCCGCCACGCATTGCGTCACGGTCGCATCGTCGCGCCGGCCGGCGGGAAGCGCGAGACGGGCGAGCATGTCGAGTCCCTGGCCGACCATGCGCCGGTACTGCTCCAGCTGCAGCGGTTGCGCGCCGAACGTGGCAAGCGCCGCGTTCATGGAGAAGGCGATGTCGCCGAGCGTGTTAAGAAGGGTGCCGTCGAGGTCGAAAATGATTGCGCGAACGGTCATGCGTTGTCTTTCGGCTTGAAGCCCGCGGCCTTGAGGCCCGCGATTTCGCGCGGCGAGAGGGCGCGGAGCGCGCCGGGAGCGAGGTCGCCGAGTTTTACACAGGCGACTCTCGTTCGTACAAGTCTGATGATTCTGAGATGCAGCGCGCCGAACATGCGTCGAAGCTGACGGTTTTTGCCTTCGTACAGATCGACCTCGCACCAGAACTCGTCGCCGCCGCCCTGCGCCGCGCGCATGGCGCCGGCGTGGAGCGTCTGGCCTTCGGATTCGATCCCGTGGAGCAGGGTCTGGGTGTCGTTATTGGAGAGCGGCCGTTCGAGCTGGACCCGGTAGGTTTTCTTGATATGATAGCGGGGATGGGTCAGGGCGTGGATCAGGGAGCCGTCATTGGTGAGCAGGAGCAGTCCTTCGGAAAAGTAATCGAGCCGCCCGATATAGTTCAGGTGGTCGGCGTTGAAACCGGTTTTTTCCAGTTTCTCATAGACCGTCATGCGGCCTTCGGGATCGGCTTTCGTCACCATGACCGCGACCGGTTTGTGGTAGGCCCAGTATTCGAGTTGCAGAAGGGGTTTGACCGCTCTGCCGCGGAATTCGATTTTGTCGGCAGGTGTTATTTTCGTGCCGAGTTCGGTGGCTTTTTTCCCGTTGATGAATACATGGCCCGCACTGATGATCTCGTCGCATTTGCGGCGCGCCCCCAGCCCGCACCGGGCAAGGTAGCGGTTGAGGCGGATGGTGTTGGCTGGCGTCGACGTCTGGTTCTGCATGCTGCGTTACAGCGAAAGAAGTTCTCCGATATCGCGAATCGGTCTGATGGTGACCCCTGCCAGTTTCGAAAGCCTTTTGGGACTGAACCCGTCGAGCGAAAAACCCCGGTAGTTGAACATGACCGCCGGAAGGAGCACCGCGCTGAACCGCCGGACGGCAGTCTCTTTCCGGATCGTGCGTATCACCTCGCGGGCGGCAAGAAGGCCGGCCACGGTGACGCTCTCCCCGAAAAAACGATTCTTGACAGGTACAACTTTCGCCATTATGTCCCCAAGGCGTTCGGCTTCCCGGGCGATGGCCTGCACGTACGGGTATGCGGAAACCGACGTCAGAAGAAGATACTTTTTCCCCATGGTCGAAGGACAGGGCCTCGCCGGGCGTTTCTGCCGCGCCGTTTTTTTCGCCTGCTTCCAGGAATCGGCCAACTGGCGCAGAAGGCCCACGCCGTTTTCGATCTGTGGATATTCCTCGTAGTAGGTGCGCGGCGGCAGGGGAAGGCCGGCCTTGAGAAACAGTTCGTCGGCGAGAAAAAGCCGCCGCTTTCCGTGGCGCAGCGCATCACGGTCGCTTATGCGCGAAACCGCCCAGCATATCGCTGCCGCTTTTGACCTGTCGACCGGTTCAAGGGGAAAGGTCCGGAACCGGGTGAGGCCCACCGGCACCACCGCGATGGAAAGCAGGTGCGGGCCGAGCGAAAGGAGATCGCGGATGGTTTTCGCGAGCACTGCGCCGTCGTTGTAGCCGGGGCAGACAACGATTTGCGTGTGAAACCGTATTCCGTGACGGCTCAGGAAACGGAGCTGATCGAGTATCATTGGCGAGCGCTTGATTCCGAGCATTCTGTTGC
>JAFGOU010000148.1 GCA_016926315.1 Chitinispirillaceae bacterium | reverse complement strand
CAGATCAATCCTGTCGGCCCGATCAGAGAGCAGGGCGCAACCGGGAAAACGCAGGGCGTTAAAACCCGGAACAACGCTCCGTCATTCGCCGAGACGCTGCAGGGATTTCTCAAGGACGTCAATTCGATGCAGGTGAAAGCCGACGAATCGATCGAGAAGATGGCGGCGGGCGAGATCACCGACGTGCATCAGGTAATGTCCACGGTCGAGGAAGCGAATGTCGCCTTCAACATGATGATGGAGATCCGCAACAAGGTGATGGACGCGTATCAGGAGGTGATGCGGATCAGGTTGTGATCGCCGGCGGCGCGTGGGGCGTACGACCGAACAGGGCGTACGGCACTGCCGGATAACTTCGCGCACACAAGGGAGCGGACACGATGTCGGAATTCTTCAAGCAGCTCGTTGCACAGCTCGCCGCCGTATGGCAGCGGCTTTCACTCCAGCAGAAGATCGTCACGACGGCGCTCGTGGCCTTTACGCTTCTCGGCATGACGGGCCTTATTCTGTGGTCGCAGAAAAGCGTCGGCAAGGAGAGCGGCTACCGGACGCTCTATGCGAATCTCGATGTTGAGGAGGCCGCCGCGATCACCGAGGAGCTGCAGAAGGAAGGGTACAAGTACCGGCTCGAAAACGAGGGCCGCTCCATTGCGGTCGAGGCGAAGCGCGTCTACGAGATCCGCATGGCGATGGCGCGCGCGGGGCTGCCGCGGCAGAGCGGTTTCGGATACGAGCTTTTCGACAAGACCAACCTCGGCATGACCGATTACGTGATGAAACTCAACACCCGCAGGGCGCTCGAGGGGGAACTGCAGCGCACCATCGAAGGGCTTGAGGAGGTAAAGAGCGCACGCGTCCATATCGTCATCCCCGAGCCGACCATTTTTCTTGACAACGAAAAAGAGGCGAAGGCCTCGGTCGTGATCAAGTGCACAAGCGGCAGGGAGCTCGTCAAGGAACAGATCAGGGGCATCGCCTATCTGGTTTCATCGAGCGTGGACGGGCTCAAACCGGAACATATCTCCATTGTCGATTACGGGGGCCGCCTGCTTTCCGATCCGTTCGGCGGCGATGAGGAGGCGATCGCGGGCTCCCGCACCATGGAACTCCAGCAGAATGCGGAAAAGTACCTCGAGAACAAGGTGAATCAGCTGCTCGGCGGCATTCTGGGGCCGTCGAAGGCGTTTGTCAAGATTGCCTGCGATCTCGATTTCGACCGCGTGGAGGAATCGCTTGAAAAGTACGACCCGGAGAGCAGGGTGGTCCGTTCCGAGGAGCGAATCGATGAGAATAAAAAGAACGCTCCCGACGGCGACAACCAACGGGAACGGTCGCTTACCAATTATGAAATCGACAAGACCGTCCAGCACGTGATCGGCGAGGTGGGCAACATCAAACGGCTGACCATATCGGTGGCGCTCGACGGCCGCTACGAAAAGGGCGACGACGGGAAAACGGCCTTTGTCGCCCGGACGGCCGAAGAGCTCCAGAACATTGAGGACATCGTCAAGAACGCCGTGGGGTACGATCTCGCCCGCGGCGACCAGATCACCGTCTCCAATGTAAAATTCGACAACGAGTTCCTGCGGCGGGAACAGATCGATATGCGCACCAGCGACCGGTGGCAGCTGATCATGACCATCGCCAAATACGTGCTCGGATTCCTGATCGCCGTGCTTTTCATACTCTTCCTGCGGTCGCTGGCAAAGAGCGTTGCGGAGGCGATGAATCCGCCCCTGCCGGCGCTTGAACAGCTCGGCCTCGAGGAGCCGGTTGTCCAGGAGGCGCCGGAGGAAACACGCCGCAGTTCGGAAATCCTCGAACGGGTAGAAATGCTGTCGCGCGAGGAGCCGGTGAATATCGCGCTTATCATAAAGCAGTGGCTGAGCGAAGGAGCGGTCAGCAGACGCAGCAAGAAACAGTAGTGAGCTTGTCGGCACGCGACCGGCGGGATATAATGGGAGAAACGCCTCAAGCCGGCTCATCACCGGCATGAAAGGATGACAAGGACGGGCAACAATGGCTGTTACCGGTAAAAAATCGAAAGAGGAAGAGAAGACCGGCGGTTTCTATCATGACAACTACGACCCGAGGAGAATCGGCGATAAGAAAAAAATGGATATTGCAGGTCTTCCCGGACCGACCAAAGCGGCCATCGTGATGGTGGCGCTCGGGCCGGAGGCGTCGTCCCAGATATTTAAAAACCTTGAAGAGCATGAAGTGGAGCGTCTGTCGACCGAGATCGCGCGGCTCGACAACATATCGCACGAGATGCGCGAGTCCGTGCTCGAGGAGTTCCACACCATCGCCATTGCGCACCAGTATGTCACCCAGGGCGGCATCGATTACGCCCGGGAAATTCTGGAGGCCGCCCTCGGGCCGCGCAAGGCGAAGGAGATCCTCGAAAAGGTCCAGCAGACCATCAGGACCACCGGGTTCAACCTCCTCGAAAACGTCGACCCGAAACAGCTTGTCAATTTCATCCAGAAAGAGCACCCCCAGACGATCGCGCTGCTGCTGGCGCATATGGAGCCGAAGAACGCGGCGCCGGTGATCTCGTCGCTTCCGCAGGAACTCCAGGTCGATGTGGCAACGCGCATCGCGACCATGGAGAGCATCTCTCCCGACACGCTCGACCAGGTGGAGGAGGTGCTGGTCAGCCAGATCAAATCGCTTTTCGGAGGGGATGTCTCGGAGATCGGCGGCGTCAAGGCGGTGGCCGAAATGCTCAACTGTGTCGACCGGGGGGCGGAGAAGAACATCCTCGGCAACCTCGAACGGGAGAACCCCGAACTGGCGACCGAGATCAAAAATCTCATGTTCGTCTTCGAGGACGTGCTGCTTCTCGACGACCGCTCCATGCAGCGGGTGCTCAAGGAGGTGGATACAAAAGACCTGTCGATGGCGCTCAAGGGCGCGTCGGAGGAGCTGCAGGAGAAATTTTTCCACAATATGTCAAGCCGTGCCTCCGAGATGATCAGGGAAGAGATGGAATACATGGGTCCGATCCGGCTCAAGGACGTCGAAGAGGTTCAACAGCGTATCGTCGACGTGATACGGCGTCTCGAAGAAGAGGGCGAGATCATCATCTCCGGCCGCGGCGGTGACGAGGATATCGTGGTATAACCGGCGGGTGTGAGATGAGCGATTCGGAACTTTCCCCTGAAACCGTTTCCACGCTTATCGAGCGGGTGCTCAAGGCGAAAGATCCCTCGACCGTGGGCCTGAAGCGTATCCTGCGGAAAAAAGAGGAGGAGCGCGAAGACTACCCCCTGCAGGAGGCGGTTCTTGACGAGTTTTCCGTGCCCGGGAAGGAATCGATAAAACTGAGCGCCGAGGAGCGGCGGGTTCTCGAACTTGAAAAAGAGGTGGCCGACCTTCGGATCGCACTGCAACGGCAGCGGAGGGCGGCAGCCGACGCAGTGCAGGCTTCATTTACAAAGGGAATATCGGACGGTTTCGGGCGGGGCCGCGCGGAGGCGACCGCCGTCACGGCCGCCGCCTATGAAGAAAAGATCGATGCCCTGCAGCGGCGGATCGGCGACCTCTTTGAGCATCTCGAAACCGCGAAGCGTTCGGTGTTCGCCAATGCCGAACACCTGCTTCTGAGACTCTGCTGCGCAATGGTAAAGAAAATCATCGACCGTGAAGTGTCGGAGCATCATGATATCATTCTCGCGGTCCTGAAACGGGCGCTGACGTATATCGGACACCATGAGAAAATGGTGGTCCGGGTCGCCCCCGACGACCTTGAACTGGTGGCGCAGCGGAAGGATTTCTGGTTTCCCGTGGCCCAGCGGCTCAAGGACATCACCGTCGAGGCCGATGCGCGGATCGAACGGGGCGGGTGCATCGTCGAGTCGAACGCGGGACTGGTTGACGCACGGCTCGGCGTCCAGTTCGAAGAGCTCGCCGGTATCGTCGAGAAAACCTGGGATGAGGTGACCTCGGCTCCTGAATGGGGTGCGGCCGACGATCTGCCGGAAGGAAAAGCCCCTTCCGCACCGGACGAATAGCCGCCCGCACCCACGGAACGCCTCGCGGCATTACGGAACGTAACCTTTGACATGATTATGTCGCATAATTATTCCTTGTCGCTTACCCCCTATCTCCATGCGGTGGAACGTTCCGAGCCGGTGCAGGTGCATGGAAAGATCACCGAAGTCATCGGGCTTCTGATCGAAGCAACCGGTCCGACCGCCTCGGTCGGCGACGTCTGCGTTATCGAACGGAGCGGCGTGCCGGTCGGTAAGGCCGAAGTGGTGGGATTCAAGCTCGACCGCACCCTTCTTATGCCGCTCGGGAAGGTGGAGGGCATTCATCCCGGTCTCACGGTGGTGGGGACGAAACGGCCGCTGTCGGTGGGCGTCGGGAAGGAACTGCTCGGAAGGGTGCTTGACGGCCTCGGCATGCCTATTGACGGACGCGGGTCGGTTCACACGCTTGTCCGGCGGCCGATTACGGCGACCAT
>JAFGOU010000147.1 GCA_016926315.1 Chitinispirillaceae bacterium | reverse complement strand
GTTCGAGGAGTGCTTCACCTGGCGCACCTGCGGCATGGCCCGCTTACGCTCCTCGGGCGGTTTGCGCACGACTTCCATAAGCACCTGCTTCGCCGCATGCGCTTTTTTATCCTTCGTATGACCGAAGTCGATCATGGCGTGCAGCATGGAAATGCCCACGAAAAAAAAGAAACTGATGACAACCGCTGCGGCCAGGCGGCCGATATTCGCCATACAGCGCACCACCGGATTCACAACTGCCCCTCTTTTCCGGCCGCGACGGATACTTTCTGCGCTCCGGCCAGCATGCAATTATCCATTACCTCCACGGCGCGCCCGATGTCGACCCCCCGATCGGCGATGATGACCACGGAAATGTCCGGTTGTTTCGACGTTTCCTGCTCGACAATAATTTTGAGCCGTTCAAGGTTCACCTGCCTCCCGTAAACGTGAACGGTCCCTTCGCGCGTAATGCCGATCAAGATGGATTTCTGGCTCATCGGTTTTGCCGATTGCGCCTTTGGTTTGGAAACGTCGACGCCCGTTTCGACATAGAGATTCGCCGTGACGACGAAAAATATGAGGAGAATCATGAGAATGTCCACGAACGGCGCCAGATTGATCTCCGGTTTTTCCGTTTCATCCGATACCAACCGATGCTGCGCGAATTGCATATCCTCTCCTTTGCCGGTTTCCGCTTCAGAATCTTCACCCTCGCAGAGACGCTCCAGGTCCGTATTAAGATTGTCAAGCAACTTCGATTTTGCGCGCTGAACGTAGTCGTAAACAAAGAGCCCTGCGACGGCGACGCCGAGGCCGGTGAGCGTTGCCTGGAGCGCGATGCTGATCCCGCTCGCCATTATCGTCGGATTGCCGAACCCGAAGAGACCGATGATCGAGAACATTTTGTTCATTCCGGTAATCGTTCCTAAAAGCCCCAAAAGCGGCGCCATAACGGCGCAGGCGGCAATGGTCGACACGCCGCTTTCAACCCTGGGAATAACCACGCTCATGAATTCGGCGCACGCCCGTTGACGCAACCTTATCCGCTGGCTTCCTTTCAGCTTGACCGCCAGCGTTTTAAATGCCAGAGGCAACCCGGTAACCGATGCAACCGGTACGTTTTTATTAAGGACCGAAAGCAGGCGTTTCCAGGCTTTCGAATACCCGTACACCCGGACGGTTTTTCCGATTCCTATATACCAGACGATAATGGAGACAAGAAATATCGGATAGAGGACCCACCCTCCCTCCTCAAAGAGCTTTTCAAAAGCATGGATCACGATCACCTCTCCGGGACTATTTTATCGAGCACGCGGAGGGCCATAGCCTCGATATCCGAAAGCAGATGTTCTTTATAGTTCCTGAGAAAATCGTGAACGAAAAGCGTGGGGATCGCTATCGCAAGCCCGGTCTTTGCGGTGATTAGCGCTTCGGAGATCCCTCCGGCAAGGAACTTCGGATCTCCGGTTCCGTAATACGTTACCGCCGCGAATAGGGTGATCATGCCGCTGATGGTTCCGAGCAGGCCCAAAAGGGGAGCCGCGCCCGCGATTACCGCAATGGTGTTCAAATTGCGGTTGAGAACGGGTATTTCCTGCATTATCAATTTCCGTATGGCGACTTCAGCGAGGTCCCGCCTTTGCCGCGATTCCAGGGTCGCTTCAAGGATCCTTGCCATCAATCCCTTGTTTGATTTGGCATAGGATAACGCCTTTGCGAAATTCTGCTTTTCGATTAACGCCAAAGCCGCCTTCATCTGCCCGGCGTTTTTCCTGCTCCGGACCCAGAATTGCACCGTTTTTCGCAGCACGAGGATCAGGGCCCAGACAGGGAGTAACAAAAGCGGAATCATGACCCATCCGCCGGCCTTTATCTGAGACTGCATCTCCTGAAAAAAAGAATTTTCCTTTCCCGCGACAAGCAGCTTTGCCTGCTCGTTCTGCATGACTTCCGTCATTACCGGACCCGAAACCATGTTGTCCTGTGTCCATTGCGGAAGCGCGGCATGAATGAACTCACTCAATTCCGGCGACAGTACGGGTTCCACGGCAAAACGCTCCGCACCCAGGCGTCCGGTTTGGCGGATCATATAAACCTGCTGCCCCGTATCCATGCAATAAGCGAACACGTTTCCGAAACGCGCGACGGAAAAGTTCCGCGGAACGCCGTCATCGGGCAGCAGCTTTTCCTGCGACAGGGATATGGTCCTTCCCGCGGCCATCGAGGCGATCCGGTACTGCAGAAACGAATCCCACCCGTACAGCGGGTCGGCTTTCTCCCGGTAAAGGCGGCGGACGTTTTCGAGTGCACTGCGCCGTTTTTCGAGTTCGACGGGAAACGCCTCAACGAGACCGTCGGCCTCTTTTTGCATCATTTCATCGAACCCGTTCTTGACATAGGTCCACTCTTCCAGCTTTTCCTTGGCGTTTTTATTCACTTCGCCCAGGTTCTGTTCCTTTACCAGGGCTTCTTCCTTGATTTTCGAAAGACTGGTGAGCGCTGTTTCCTGTTTCTCCCGCAGGCGCTCGTATTCCTCCTTGTCGGTTTCACGCTGTTCGACCGTGTGCTGCTTGAACGAGTAACGCGCAGCTATTTCGGCTTCGAGCGAATCACGGACCCCCTGCAGCGTTTCATTCAAACTCTGCAGCTCCATGTCGAGAACGTCCTTTTTTTTGTCGCGGGCGGCGTACGATCCCCCCGCAACGGCCAGCACGAGCGCGTAAACGAGCAGTGTTCTCATGGCCGGCCGCCTTTCTGCGCATCGGCGACAAGCGGAAGCGTGACGAACGACGGGAGCGATTTACCTTCACGGATATTCGCCGCTTTGAGCAATTCCGCGGCCGTCGACGGATCTTTGATCGTCGTCCATCCCGGTTTTTCCCCTCCCTGCCAGACCGCGCACTCTTCACCCTTGATATTCACCACCGCCTCAAAAAACGCGCCGATACGCAACCGGTACACGGTTCCGCGGATTTCCGGAACCGGCGAGGACTCCTGCGATACCTGGATGCTTCCGGTGACCTCCTCGGCGCGGATCATGATCTGCTGCAACCGGTTGAGCGCCTCGACATTATCGGTCGTTTTATTCCGGAGTTCGCTTTTCAGGAGCGAGGCGGAGGCGACCAGGTTCTGCCGCACCATGGGCGGAAGATCCTGGAGGGAGGCGATGATCCGGTCGCACGAACCGGCAAGCTTTTCACGCATCGCGTCCTGACTCATTTCGCCCTGTTTGATACGGGAGTTCGCGGCATTTATCAATGCCGCAAGCGAATCGTTTTTACGCTGATGAACGGTGGTCTGCTGGTTGATCGAATTCGTTTCGTCCTTGAGCGCGGCAAGACGATCCGCGGTCCGCTTTGTATATTCCTTGAATTCGGCCTGGTCCTTGGAAATTTCAAGCCTGTTTTTACCGCGTTCGGTCTGGAGCTGCATGAGCTCCTTTCGAGCGCGTTTTATTTCACTTTCCTTGTCGCCCTGCTGTGAAAAAGCGAGCGATGCCGCGATGCCGATCAGGCTGATCGCGCGGAGCAATCGAATCATTCCACACTCCTTTTCTACAACTTTTTCGATGACTGGACTTTTCAAAGACAATAACCGGGGATTCCTCGTTAAAGGTGAATATAACAAAGCGGATCTCCGGCCCGGCAAGTTATTTCTTTGCCACAAGACGCAGGTATCTCCATTCCAGCCGTTTCGTCCCGGTAGCATTGGCATCCTCCGGTTCGGCCAACTCGTGACGCAAAAACATCGTATCCGGGGATATCGAGAGGATCTGATAGATGCTCACACCGCTGCAGTACCCGAGGTAGTTGTCGTTTGAAAGCGTGAGAATCAGATTGAACCGTTTGCCGGTGGCAGTGTCGGTAAAAAACCTGTTCTTGGTAATGCCGGTTACGGTATCCGCCTCTTCCGGAGTCAGCGTATCCACGTCCAGCTTCCACGTGGCCGGATCATTCGGCGTATAGGCGTGGACCGTATCCTTATAGGTACCCTGACTTGTGCCGAACAGACTGTTGCACCACTTCCAGTTGAAATAAAAATCGCCGTGGCAGTCGTTTTTATAGGTAAACCCTTTGAGTCCGAATACGTATTCGTCATCCAGTGCGCGGGGAGGCACCGGTTGATCGCCTGCCTGGGTCGATTTCCACCAATACGAAACCGGATCGTTATAACTGCTCGTACCGTTGCCTAAACTATCTTTAGCCGAGGGCGGTCCGTTTGCCATTGCGCTGTCCGCATCCGGGATCTTCCAGGTTTTGCTCGTCGCATCGCATCCGCCGGTGAGCATGGCATAATACCGGTTCTCGCAGATCTTCGGATCGGTCGACGCGATGACGACATCCTCGCTGGTGGTGGTGGCCCCGCCTTTATTGGAAGCGGTCAGGGAGACCTTGTAGGTATCGGCGAACGGGTAATATATGGTGTCGATGCTTTTCTGGGACAGCATTCCGTTGCCGAAATCCCAGTTGATCAAAAACCCTTCGGCCTTCGTCACCTTGAAAATGACGTTGTTTGGATCGCTATGGTCCACGTCGAATTCCGGAGCCGGCGGCGGATCGCCGATCGAGATGGTGTCGTCGCCGCACCCGAGCATCATTACCAGCAGAGCGATCAAAAAGAAAAAACTATGTCGTACCATGGTCAATAACCCCTTTTTATATTAGCGCTTTCGTTGCTTCCTCAATACGGATTCTGGACGAGCTTGTCGCACACGTCCATTTCAAGCTGGGGAAGCGGAAAATACTCATGCTTTCCTTTGATAATACAGTTTTTCGCAAGCACGTCGGCGGCCCTTCCCTGCCGCACCAGATCGAAGAACCGATGACCTTCGAGACCCAGCTCGACACGCCGCTCGTGATAGATCGCCTGCCGAAGCGTATCCTTGTCGGTCACGGTCACCGCGGGCATGCTGACACGCGACCGCACGCGGTTGAGCGATTTCAAGGCTGTCGCCGCATCGCCGGTCTCATTGGCGGCTTCGGCGTGGAAGAGCAGAACAT
>JAFGOU010000146.1 GCA_016926315.1 Chitinispirillaceae bacterium | reverse complement strand
GAAATACGCAGAGTGCGCAGAGAAAAAATGAGGATGACCAAAATCAAAACAATGCATTTCCTCCGCGTCCTCTGCGCCTCTGCGGTGAAACTTAGTTGGAGTTTATGAATAAAGCGGGCTAAAAGTCCCACCCAACCCCAATCATCGGTACTATCGGTCCGGAAAAGGAGACATGGTGTCCGAGATGAAACGCAAGGCGGAGGTGCCTGCGCGAACAGGAGAAACCCCAGAAGGTGAAGGAGACAAAATGCCGGTCCGGGTTGTAGAATTCGTTGTTTTCGTTGTCGAACATATACTGCAGCGTCTTGTATGGCAGGTCGATCGGATTCATGAAATAATGTTCGATGTCAAGACTCCATGATTTCTTTTTATCAATAAAGAACCGGTACCCCGGAATGAAGTACATGGTGGCAACCGCTTTTTCCATGCCATCCGTTTTCATGAAAGATGCCATGGCCACCAGGTTGAAATAGTGCCGGCTCCGGTAAAACCAGCGTTGAGCCGCAAAGAACGCCAGCTCGCCCGATGGTTGTTCGACGATGCCCTCACCGAGCTGGTTTTGAAAACTAAAGGCGGAGGATTGAATCGTCATCCCGCCCGCGAGCGCATAGGGATTGTTCCAGAGCGTTGTTTGAAACGGCCGTGATTTCAGGGATACCTGGGTACGATAATCGGTCAGCGTAATGATATCGCCATTTTCGCCGGCAATACGCGCCTGCTTGACTCCCGCGCTGAATAAATCGACGGTGAACCAATCCGCGCAGTTCCAGTAGGCATCCCATACGAGAAGATCGTGTGTTTTTATCCCGCCGCGCCATTTTTCACCGATCTCCGGAGTCTGGGAGAAGATGATCCGGTTTGGAAACGGCTGGGGGAAATCTGATTCCAGGGAAAACGCCGGAGACACGAAGAGGGTAGCTATAATTAAAACCGAGAGGGTAATTGCCATCGGTACGCTCCTTGATAAGGGTTGGATCAAGATACTGCGAATCCTGTTCCAAACGGCAGACCCTGACTTTTTATCTGATGAAAATCTGGGGAAAGATGGTATCATATTTGATACGGCGTATCGGTCAATCCTGATAACTAGTGCCCGTCCGGAAACCCCTGAATTTTGACATTCGTCATTCCGGCGAACGCCGGACCGCGAAGCAGCCTGCCATCCAGGGTTTCTGGCCGTTTTCGCTAGCTGGATACCGGCTTTCGCCGGTATGACGTCATAAGGAGGACTTTCCGGACAGACACTAACTATCACAAAAACATATATACCCAAACACGGGTTAAATAGGTATAATTTTTGCCACATTCAAACAATACAGGATTCAGATCGCAGCGTGCTGATTAAAACGTGACTGAACAGGTTGATGTTCGGATTGCATTCTTCATTCATCATTCTGCAATCTCCATTTCTTCCTGGCACTTCCTTTGCATTATGTCATCTCGTCATCACGATGTAAAGGGGCGCCGGCAGCTATCACATACATTTTTTTTCGAGGTCGCCATGCAATCAACCGGTTTTTCCGACATAACGACCATTCCGCGCATTCTGGTAGTCGATGACGAACCGCAGATCAGGAAAACGATCCGGGAGGTGATGACCGACGAGGGGTATGACGTGTCGGCCGCGGCCACCAGCGAAGAGTGTCTTCGCATACTAGGTGAGCGAAAAATCGAAGTGGTGCTCCTTGATATCAAGCTTCCGGGCATGGACGGCATGGAGGCGTTCCGCAGAATCTGCCGGGAGAAATACCATGTCGACGTGATCATGATTTCGGGTCACGGGAGTATCGAAACCGCGGTGGAAGCGATCAAACAGGGCGCTTTCGATTTTATTGAAAAACCCTTTTCTCTTGCAAAACTCAAGATGGTAGTCAAATCGGTTCTCGAGAGGCAGCGCCAGGCACGTCTCCTGGGCGACCTTCACGAAAAAGACCGGTGTATCGGCAAGTACCGCATCGTGGGAAAAATCTCCTCCGGCGGCACGGCGACCGTTTACCGGGCTCTGCAGACCGATCTGGAGCGCACCGTCGCTCTCAAGGTCCTTCATACGCATCTTACGGAAAACGACGAGTTTCACGAGCGGTTTTTCAGGGAGGCAAAAATCACGGCATCGCTCAACCATCCCGGAATTGTAAAAATATTTGATTACGGCAGGGAGGGAAGCAACCATTACCTTGCCATGGAATATATCGAAGGCACCTCACTCGACCGGTTGATAGGAGGGAAAAGGCCACTTCCGCTCACCATAGGCATTCATGTCATGATCGATATCTGCCGGGCCCTGGAACACGCGCATGGCCGCGATGTGGTGCATCGCGATATCAAGCCGCAGAATATCCTGATTTCACGCGAAGGATCGGTAAAACTGGCCGATTTTGGCATGGCGCGGATGCTCGACGGTTCCATGGACCAGATCACGGCGCCCAATCATGTCGCCGGAACGCCGCAGTTTCTGTCGCCTGAACAGATCAGCGGCGACGCGATCGGTCCGGCATCGGATCTGTTCTCCCTCGGAATCGTGCTTTATGTTGTCGCGACCGGACGGCTGCCCTTTCCCGGTGCTCATATCGCCGAAGTGCTCCACCGGATCGGCAGGGGCGAATGTGACGAACCGATGCAATTCAATCGCAACCTGCCTGACAGGTTGAACGCATCGATCATGCGTTGCCTCCAGCATGATCCAAAAAAACGGTATCACTCGGCGGCGGAGCTTCGCAAAGACCTTCTGGCCGGCCTTGCGCAAAAAGAAAAAAACAACCGTGAGAAATTGATGGTTGATTATTTTTCCGCAGGGAAATGATTTTCACTAGCGCCTTTAGCGGATTGCGTCGGAAGCCTGACTCTAAACCTCGACCGTTACCATGGACCTTATCATCTCTCTCCTCATGGGAAGCAGGCTTCTCGCCTTGTTCGGCGGCGGCCTGGGGGGTGAGACGACGCCTGTTTTCCTGGAACCCAGGATCATCATCGCCGCGGATGAGATCCGTTTGACCTGCTCGCTGGCAAACGCCTTCCCGCCGGAGCTCAAGAAACTCGCGGAGACCGCAACACCCGTGGTTATTTATGTGATCGTAACGGTCAGCGAGCGCGATGCCCGGCGTACGATAAAGAAGGTGACCGCCGAGAGCAGACTGGTATACGACATGATTGCCCGGCGCTATTGCGTCAGCCGGAGCGTCACCTCCGATACGGTCTGCTTTTTCGCTCTTGATTCGGCGGTCGCGGCGGCGGTTGCGTTTCCGGCGATTCCGGTGATCGCGCGCGGAAAGATCAATAAGGGATCATCGTACGTATTTTCCGTTCAGGCGATTCTTGGGAAAACCAGGGTGGAGGCTCTTGACAATAAGGAAATAGACTGCATGTATTACTGGAACTACAAACGGCCGGGCCTCACCACCGAGGCTGTCAGTGGAGCGCAGTTAACCGGAAAGGGCAGGCATTGATGCGATTCCTGAACAACCTGACACTCAGGGCAAAGACCTTCATTCTTATCGTCGCGTTGGTGCTTTTAACCACGGGCCCGCTCGTTTTTTATTACCTTCAGGCGGCCCGGGGGATCGGCAATCTCGGAACCGATCCGCAGATAGAGTCGAGCCTTCTGCAATGCATTGACCTTTCAGCAACCGCCACCGACAGGGAACGGGCTGCCCAGGCGCTTAAAAAGTACCGGCAGATAGCGCTCCTCAAGGACCGGATCGTGACCCAGGTGGCGGTTTTCAGCATGGTGTACTCCGTCGCGGTCATCACCCTCCTGCTTATTGCCGGCTACCTCATGGTTTCCCGCATAACGCGGCCGCTCAAGGATCTTACCGCGGCAACCCGGCGCATTGCC
Organism: Chitinispirillaceae bacterium; assembly: GCA_016926315.1. Next base: position 12,397 of record JAFGOU010000146.1, on the reverse strand, counting down.
GAAGACCGTCTTGAAGAAAAACTGGCCGAAACAACGGGCGGAGAGATCGGCGAACTGGTCCGCGCATTCAATGTCATGGCCGAAGACCTCAAAACCGCGCGAGAACAGCGCGCAATGGCCGAACGCCGCGCCACCTGGCAGCACGTTGCGCGCACCATCGCTCATGAGATAAAAAACCCGCTTACGCCGATTAAACTCTCGACCGAGCGGATGTATGAGAAATACCTGACGGAGAGCAAAGACTTTCCCGAGGTGATAAAAAGCACCACCCATACCATACTTACCGAGATCGCCAACCTGCAGAAACTGGTTGACTCCTTTCACCGGTACGCCAAATTCCCTGACCCGGTGCTGGAAAACGAGTCGCTCGGCGCCATCGCCCGGGAAACGGCCGGGCTTTTTACGGGCGGCGCCGCAGCGGTCACCTGCAGGATTGATGACGCGGTTCCCGACCTTTTACTCGATAAGGGACAGATCAGGGAGGCATTGACCAACCTGATAAAAAATGCCGTTGAAGCGACACCGAATACGGGGCGGGAGCCGCGGATTGTCGTTTCGGTGAAGCGGGCCGGCAACAACGTGGTTGCCGCGGTCCGTGATAACGGGTGCGGCATCGCAGAGGAAAATATCGGAAAACTTTTTCAACCCTATTACACCACAAAAAAGCAGGGAAGCGGCATCGGACTCGCGCTCGTGGAACGGATCGTGACGCTGCATGGAGGCACCATTGAGGTGCAAAGCGAAAAAAACGCGGGAACCGAATTCAAGATTACCCTGAAGATGAAAGGAGAACAAACCAATGGCCAAAATCCTGATCATCGACGATGAAGAAAATATTCGCAAGACCCTTCGCGAGATCATGGAAGACGAATCGTATTCCGTCGTCGTTGCGGAGGACGGTGAACAGGGAATAACCCTTTTCCGGGAAGAAGAACCCGATGTTATCCTGCTCGATATCCAGCTTCCCAAAAAGAACGGCCTTGCCGTTCTCGAGGAGATCAAGGCGCAGAAGACCGGAACCGAGGTGATCATGATATCGGGTCATGGCACCATCGATGCCGCGGTCAAGGCGATCAAGCTCGGCGCCTACCATTTCCTGCAAAAGCCGCTCTCCATGATAGAAGTCAAGCAGAATGTACGTCATGCCGTCCTGCTTAAATCCCAGCGGGATGAAATAGCCTCATGGCGGCAGAATGAGAACAACCGGTATCAGTTTATCGGCAAGAGCGCGTCGATCGAGCGGTTGCGCGGCGAAATCCTGAAGGTCGCTCCGACCAGCGGCAGGGTGCTTATAACCGGTGAGAGCGGCACCGGCAAGGAGGTGGTTGCCTACTGGATTCACAAGCACAGTCCCCGCCGCGACGGGCCGTTCATCAAAATCAACTGCGCGGCCATTCCGCAGAACCTGATCGAAAGCGAACTTTTCGGCCATGAAAAAGGCTCTTTTACCGGCGCGGTGAGCCAGAAAGCCGGCAAATTCGAAATGGCCAACGGCGGGACGCTTTTCCTCGACGAGATCGGCGATATGGACATGAATACCCAGACCAAGGTGCTGCGGGTGATTCAGGAAAGCGAGTTTGAACGGGTCGGCGGGGTAAAGGTAATCAAGGTCGATGTGCGGATTGTCGCCGCCACCCATCGCAATCTTGAAGCGATGATTGCCGAAGGAACGTTTCGTGAGGATCTTTTTTACCGGCTCAATGTCGTACCGATCAGGGTACCTGCTCTTTCTGAACGGGTTGAGGATATCGCGATGCTTGCCGAACATTTTCTGCAGGCCTATTGCATCGAGAATGGGGTGCCTCCAAAACGGTTTGCCCTCGAGGCGCTTGCCCTGCTTTCGGCGCGCAAACTGAACGGCAACATAAGGGAACTTCGGAACATTGTCGAGCGCCTGGCCATTCTTTCGGACTGCGACACGATCAGCGGCGATTTTGTCAATGGCATACTGGAGACAAAAAAGAGCGAAACTAATGCGCTTTTTGTCCAGACCCGGCCGCTCAATGACGCGAAGGTGGAACTCGAACGGATCTATGTAAAAACCCAGCTCGATATCAATGGATGGGATATTCCCCGGACCGCGGAACTTCTGGGACTAGCCCGGACCAATCTTCACCGCAAGATCAAACAGCTCGGGATTGAGAAGGAATAAATAATGTCTGTCCGAAAAGTCCCCCGACTGACGTCATACCGGTGGAAACCGGTATCCAGTATGCGAAAAAACCTTGATGGCAGGCTGCTTCGCGGTCCGGCGTTCGCCGGAATGACGAATGTCAAAAATCAGGGGTTTCCGGACGGGCACTAAATAGAATCCAGAAGCCAGAATTCAGAAATAAGATTTCCTGAACCCCGAACCCTGTCAAAAAGGAACAATACAATGCTCACCAGAATTGCTCATGTTTGCTTAAACGTCAGGAGCCTTCCAAAATCGCTGGATTATTATACCGCCCTTGGGCTGACGGTGAAATTCAGGTTTACCCGCAACGCTGCGGTGTTCGGCGCCTATCTGGAAATCGCGCCGGGTAGCTACCTCGAGCTTTTCGAAACCGCCGGTGCACCCGATGCCCATGCCGGCAACATCGCCCATTTCTGCCTTGAAACCGACGATATCGACGGCTTCATCTCACGGTGCAGGTCTGCGCCTATCACGGTCACTCCTAAAAAACTCGGCTGCGACCGCACCTGGCAGGTATGGCTCAAAGACCCGGACGGCAATGCGTTTGAAGTGCATCAATATACGGAGAAAAGTTCGCAGAGAACCGGGGAGAATGTTGAAGCTGATTGGTAGGCAGAGAAAACTCGAAATTCGAATAGGGAGTAATATAAACTATTTTCCATTCATCCATTATGCTCCGTTTTTTCTTTCCCAAATCAAAAGATCGCCAGAATAGCCGCCCGCTCTTCATAGTGAAACTTTTCAGCATCTTCTGCTTCCTCGTAATCCCCGCCTGCTCAGGGACAACCCCCGGTTCAATGGTTATGATTCGCGACAGCATCGGCGAACCTGCTATCAACGCGCATACACGTTATTTCAAGGATACCGGCGGCGTTATCACTCTTGACAGCATATCCTCATGGAGCGAACAACGATGGGCTGAATGCCCTTTTCTTCCCATGAATGACGGATACTCCCGTTCTCCGGTGTGGGTGCGCTTGACAATTGCCGACTCTTCGGAGGTGGACCGGAAATGGTATCTTTCATTGTCGCAGCCGCAGCTTGATACGGTGGAGCTGTACCGGTTGACTGGAAAGGAGGCGACTCCGCTCGGGTCATCGGGAAGGCTGAATGACCGTGCCGGGCAGGCTATCGCCGCCCGGGAACCGGTCTTTGTTTTGCCGGCCCGCACCGGCAACGATCCGGCCGTGTTTCTGCTCAGGATCAGGACCAACGATGTCTGCGCGATTTCGCTGCGGCTTATTGAGGGGAAAGAATATCTGCGGGAGAGGACCTTTTCCAGCCTGGGTTTTGGTTTTTATTTCGGCGCCCTTGCCGTGATCATATTTTTCAACCTTTTCCTTTTTATTACCGTCAGGTTCGTATCTTGCCTATGGTATAGTTTATGGATACTATCACTCGCTCTTTTCCAGGCTTCGACGACCGGACACTTGCTCCTGGTTGGTTTTCTGCCGCACTGGTTCATACTTTTTTCATTTGCAGCGGGAAGTATCGTTTTTGCGGCCGCTTTTACTGCAAGCTTTTTAGGTCTGAGAGAATTCAGCCCTGTATTATGGCGCAGTATGCAGCTATTCGGCGGATTAGGCGCTCTGGTCATGCTTTCTTCGCCGATCGGGCAGGGGACTCCCGCGGCAATGGGGGCTTCGATCCTTGGTGGCGTCTTTGTAATCGTTTGTCTGGTAGTCGGTTATGCTTCAATACGTCACCGCGGCCGGCCGGCTGTTTTTTATGCCTGCGCAATTACGATATTTGCCTTTGGTATTCTCCTTACCTCCGTAAGGAATTTCGGGTGGCTCCCCAATACCCTTATCACCGCTCATGGGATATTAATATCATCGGTAATCGAGGTGACGATTATTGCCATCGCGCTTATCGATCGCATCTCCATTATCGAACGTGAAAAATCTCAAGCCCGGGAAAAAGCCCATCTTTCGGAACATCTTGCGACTGAATCCCGGTTGAGGGCTCTGCAGGCGCAGATCAATCCCCATTTTCTTTTCAATACCTTGAATACCATTGCTGAAATGACTTCGATCGATCCGGAAAAAGCCGAAAAACTTGTCATGAGGCTTTCCCGCCTTTTCAGGAGAACGCTCTCCGCTTCGGTGCATAAAAACGTGGCTCTTTCGGAAGAGCTGGAAACGATAAGGACCTATCTTGAAATAGAAAAAGAGCGATTCGGCAATCGTTTGAACTATACCATCGACGTACAAGGCGACCCCTCCGCTCCTTTCATCGTGGGCCAGGTGCTGCAACCGATCGTGGAAAACGCCATCAAACACGGTATCGAGCCGCTTTCCCGGGGGGGGGAAGTCAAGGTTTTATGCCGGATTGAAAGCGAAAAAATTTATATTATGATAAAAGACTCGGGATGCGGTTTCGGTCATTCAAAAATCCATGAGGGAACAGGGTATGGTTTTGAAAATGTGAAGGAGCGATTGCATCTCGCCTACGGACAGGCGGCGACAATAACGTGCTCCAACGATAACGGGGCCGTGGTCGAAGTTTCAATACCAAATATGGACGGATCATGAACTATAGGGCGATTATCGCGGACGATGAAAAAACCGCCTGCACCAGGCTCTCGCGGTTGCTTAAAAAATGCGCTCCGGAGATAACCGTAATTGCTGAAGCCCATGATGGAAAGGCCGCCTGCGAGAGTATCGAACAACAAAAGCCGGAATTGGCGTTTCTCGATATTCAGATGCCCGCGCTCAATGGAATCGAAGTGGCGCTCGCGACGAGCCACAAACCATTCGTTATTTTCGTTACCGCGTACAACCAGTATGCGCTTGATGCATTTAAAGCCTCTGCAGTTGATTATCTGCTCAAACCGGTGGAAGAGGAACCGCTCTTTACGGCCGTCGATAAGTTCAAGCGGCTGATACGGCCGGCGCAAGGCTGCGAAGAAATACTCAGCCGGTTGGCGGAACGATTGGAGGGCGCCGGCCGTCAACGATTGGCGCTGTCGATCGGTGATTCCATCAAGCTTGTCCCGTATGATGAGATTGTCTGCCTCGAAGCTGACAATAAATACATCACGGTCTATACGAAAACAGGAGAATATGTGACGGAAAAGTCTCTGGCGGAACTTGAAAACATCCTGCCGGCAGGCCGTTTTATCCGTATTCACCGCAAACACATTATAAATACCGCCTTTATCGATGTGATCACGAAATGGTTCGATCGCCGGTTAAAAGTCAAGCTCAACATCCCCTTTAAAAAAGAACTGGTCGTCGGCAGAGGGTATATTGACAATGTACGTAATATGTAACCCTTCGTTTTAAAAAAGTCCCTTATCAAACCCCGATTCCTGCGCCGGTGTAGTTTACCCCCGAAAAACGGCGGTTTATGGTCTTAAAACGGGAGTTTATCGGATAGTACGCGGAACAATAGCTGCCGCCATCTTATTTATCATCATTGGCAACACCTGTGAATGGTATCGATGAAAAAACTCTCAGGAAGACTGTCGTAATCGCAATAATTCCAATAAAGTGATTAAAATACAGAGGCACGTAGGGGTAACGCCGGCGCGATATATACATCGCGCCGGCGAGGCAGAGATCTTACCCAATAACCCGTTCAAATACCTGAGATGGCTCATCCCCTGAAAATGGCAGTTTATCGGCTGAATACGGGAATACGTCGGAATGATGTCGGGATGAGAAAATCTCGCAATTACATTCTATGGCGCGGCCTTGAATAATGGTCCCTGACTAATCAAAAACGTTTATGACTTAGTGCATGGCAGCTTCGGGAGTCGCTTTGTTAATGATCGCTCACCGGTGATTGTATCTGTTAAAACTGACATAGACGTCATTTTTGTTAGCCGCCTTCGGGAGTATTTTACGATGGTCAGTACGATCAAAAACCACCAACAGAAGGAGAGACCTGGTATGCAATAAGCCATTGAACATTGTTAGATGTCGAAGCAACGATCGTGAATCAGGTGCAGTACAAACAGTCGGGCGGAGCGCAACGTGCGAAGCAGTGCCTGTAAAACCAATCTAAATCAAAACGTATCTGCCTGAAGAATACACCATATCGCGGCAGGCTGGAATCGCCTTCGCAGGAAAGGGAAGCACCATGAAAAACATGGGATATTATCGTATCAAGGTATTTTTTGCCGGATGCATGATGATAAGCCTTTTACACGCGCAGTCACTGCCCCCATTGACCGGGGAAACGCTTGTAGAGTATTGCGGAACAACCGATATCTACCCCTCCGGATTATCAAAGCGGGCGCCGTTACCCGACCGCGTAGACCTCAGGCAAACCTATCTTTTCCCGGTATGCATTAAATCTCAAGGACCATGTGGATCATGTCACACCAATGCGTGCGTTACCGGTATGGATTGGGCATTAAAAAAGCTGTTGACAAATGAAAATAATCTGCGGTATAAGGATTCTCGCGTAAACCATTCAGTGTCACAGGCCTTGAGCTGCATGCATTGGGATTGTTCTGGGAGATGGCCAGACGACGTATTGAAGCAATTGAAAAGCGGGATGATTTTGGTGGTTGACACTGCAACAAACAACATACCTCAGATTGACCATACGAATGATCAATGCGTAATGACGAGCAATGCTTTTTCAATACTTACGGACTATAAATCCTGCAAGTCAAGTTACTCTAATGAAATCCTTAACCAGAGTTCATATTTTTTAGGGCTTGCAGGCGGAGCCGCAGCTCTTATTTCATCAGCAATACAAGCGGTCGATCCTGAAAAAATCAAGGCATCGCTTGCGGATGGCTACGCTGTCGTAGTGGTAATGGGTTGGCGAGATGACTTCTATAATGCAAATAATATAACGTGCAGCAGAGACCCAGATGATCATGTCGTGACTATTATCGGATACGACAATTCACTTGGCGTTTGGATTGTCCAGAATTCCCACGGTGTGAATGCACATGGCGGAGATGGAATATTTCATCTGTCATACAATTCAAAAATAGCCATGCCATTCGCGGTTACCGGAGTAACCGTAACGACTGGTTATAAAACGTATTTAACTAATTCAAGAGTAAAAGGATTTAACAAAGACTATAAGAGTGATTTGATGTTCTTTGAACCGGCAAACAATTCCATTCATATGACGACCTCGACGGGAACAGGTTTTGGAGGACCAGGTTCTGGGCAGTGGATCGGGCCGAACCAGTATAATTTAAAAAACAATTATTTCCCTGCGGATTTTAATGGCGACGGTATTACCGATTTGGGCTATCTCCATAGCGATAATTCATTCATGGTAACCATAGGGACCGGGACCGGTTTTGGGGGATTAGGTTCCGGGAGATGGATTTCGCCGTATTCCTTCGGTGGGAGCTATGGCAGCTACTATGTCGGGGATTTTAACGGGGACTATCGCGCGGATTTGCTCTTTTTCGAACCGGCGAATAATACTATCCATGTGACCACCTCAACGGGGAACAGCTTTAGTGGGCCAGGTTCAGGACAATGGATTACCCCGAATGGATTTGGAAACCTGAAAAACAATTATTTCCCCGCGGATTATAACGGCGATGGAATGACGGATTTGGGATATCTTGAAGGGGATAACTCATTTCACGTAACACTCTCAACAGGAACCGGATTCTGGGGACCGGGCTCCGGCAGGTGGATAGTATCGAATACATTCGGGGGAAGTTATGGCAGTTACTATGTCGGGTATTTTAACAACGATGCAAAAGCGGACCTGATGTTTTTTGACCCGGGTAATAACTCCACACATATAACCTTATCAAACGGCAACAGTTTTGGCAAATCAGGCTCAGGACAGTGGATTGGCCCGAATGGATTTGGAAACCTGAAAAACAATTATTTCCCGGCGGATTTCAACGGCGATGGAATGACGGATTTGGGATATCTAGAAGGGGACAACTCCTTTCACGTAACGATTTCAACGGGAACCGGATTCTGGGGATCGGGTTCCGGGAGATGGATAGCGCCCAATACATGGGGTGGGAGTTATGGTAAATATTATGTCGGTGAGTGCCTGAATAGAAAATAGCTTTTTTAACAATTCATTTATGCCGGTTTTATCAATACCTATAATCGAAAGGAAAACATTATGGATTTAAAAACTCTGACTCCGATAGCAATGTTATTTTTCATCGGCAGTTCTTTTGCGGCGATGAATGCGGAAATCGTTAGCACCTCCATTCCGGTGTATATCAATCCCGGTTCTACCGCAAGGATTGAAGTTACGGTAAAAAATACGGGAGACACCTGGTATGCAAATCAAGTGTGGCTATATCCGAGTAAAGGCACCCAGTTTTGGGGAGTTAACAGGGTATATGTAAACAGAACGGTTCGGCGCAATTATACTTTCACTTTTGCGTTTGATATAACGGCGCCAGGCGAAAAAGGAACGTATTCCATGGTTTGGCAGATGGGGAGCACAAACACCTATTTGTTCGGGCAATCATGGAGTAACCTCAGGTACGTCTATTTCATTCCAAACCAATATATCGCAAAACTGTATTCCGAGGCCCTGGGCAGGGCTCCGGATCAAGCCGGCTGGCAGGGTTGGATTAATCATTTTAAAACTAACGGCTGCACGGCAGCGTCGCTCAGGGATGCGGCAAACGCCTTTTTTACCAGCGCCGAGTATCAGAATATGAACTATACTCCTGGAGAACAAATCGTAACCGTATACAGGGCATTGCTCAACAGGGAGCCCGATCAAGGCGGTTTCGATTATTGGAGCGACCAGTTGAATTCCGGTGTTCCATTGACAACCCTCATTGCTGGTTGTATAAACAGCTCGGAATTTAATGGCAAGATCAATCAAATCGCCAATGGGGAATCGTATGGCTGGAGCAACGAGCAACTGCCGCTTGCGCCTGACGTTACGCTTCCCGCACCGCATCCCGGTACCGAGCGTTTTGACCCCGCAGGACATCTGACCTTGCAGCAGTTTATTGCCAGCCGGCCCGATAATACCATAATAGAAATCAGTCGCGGACAGGTTATATATCTTGACGAAACATTACTAATTACTGCAGGAAAAACCTTAAGGACCTATCAGGATGGAACCATTACCCCTCAAAAATACGCCGCCATGGCCCGTCTGGTGAGAAGGGCGGCAACACCGAACTGGTATCTGGTCAGGCTCGAAAGCGGAGCGCGCCTTGAAAACATCTGGCTGGATGGACAGGATTCACGACTGAACCGGACCCTTGATAACGCTATAGGGCAATGTTTGTCAGGTAACGTGCATATATTGGGTGGTGATGGCACCTCGGTTATCGGGTGCAGACTGGATGAAACCATGGGATGGACCACCATTTTTTCTCAAGGAGAAGGCGAAGGGGTTCCTGCTGCGCTCAATGTTAGTATCCTGAATAATGTAATTACCTGCTACAACACCACCTATACCGGTTCATCCCCCTGGCCATGGTCTGACGGCATATCCTGCGCCTCTGAAAATACCACGATTTCGGGCAATACGGTTTTCGATGCAACGGATGTGCCGATTATACTTTTCGGTTTTTCCTCAATAATACAGAATTCCGATATTATCAACAATACTATTCTGAATTCCGGGAACACCGCTCGAGCCGCGATATGTATTGCCCAGAACCTTGATAACGCTGATTTTCAGGGTTCATCCATTAACTCGAATACAATATGGACAGGGACTCGTGCAGTATACCAAATCTGCCTTTGCCTTGGAACCACACCTTTTCACTGGCAGACAACGCCAATGGGTTCAAATGCATCGGCGCGAGGTAATACCTCCGGGATTCTGTCGGTTAATTGCAATATGGGTATTCACGCAAACAATTTCTCCAACATTACCGTGCTGGACAATACTTTCACCTTCAACCTGATAAACTCAACTGGATTGCCATTGCTTAATGTTTCTCATAATGCTACCGGCGTCTCGCATGGTTCGACCAGTTTTCAATCGCATGTTCATGTCGCAAATGTTCTGGTAGATGGATTACTTGATGATTAACTGCTGGTTCACCCCGTTCAGGCCGGGATACCTTTAATTATCCCGGCTTTTTTTATCGTGCCTCATCACGAGAATTGCTACCCAACCGGCGCAACTTTAATCAATTGTCAAGGGTCCTGTCATAAAAATCACTGGCTGTGACGCGAGGCCATTTCGCAGAACGTAGCATCCCCAAAACTGACATCGACGTCATTTTTTCCGCGCGATTATTGGAGTATATTAATTCCTGTCATGATTTCGTTTCGAATTTCGGATTTTTTCAAAGCTGCCTCCCGCGCCATAAATAAAAAGGGAGAAGACCGACGGGCGTCGGGAGCTTCTCCCCAACAGAGAACATGCGGTGAGGCATGTAGGTAGTACTAATATACACGGTAGATCACAGAAATGCAACATTTTTTTTTCTCCCCTTCAGATCGGGATGTATTCAACCGGTGAGCCTGTGGAAAAGACCTTGATCATACAGGTCTGGAAACGATGCGAGGCGGGTTGATATGATCAGGAAATCTTTCTTCTCCTGAAGAAAAAATCGACCTCGCCTCCAGCGTTTTTTTAAATCAGAAATGGTTGCTGCAATAGGACAGGCAGTCAGAAAAGAAATCAAGGTGAGAGGGTTCAACTCCTGGCGGCTGTTTTCGAGATGTCAGTGAGCGCCCTTTGAACAACTGATAATATATACCGTAAAAAAGCGAGAGTGACGCTTTTGGAGTATCGACCGGATGCATTTCAGCAATCCGGTGAAGCTGCCGCAGTGAAATGCACGCTTTTTCCGCCCACTCCTCGATCGAGGTGATGAGGGAAGCGGCAAGGAGGCGGTATACCGGCAGGTACTGCGTCTGTTTGCCGCCTAGAAGATACCCCAAGGCAGCGGTTTTGCAGGTCTCGTTATACAGCCGTTCCAAGGCGTCGGGATTTTTGTCAAATACCGCAAGTGCCCCCTGCTTGACCGCTTCGGCCGCAATGCGCATGGACTGCAACCCCGAAAGCACGATCACAAAAGGGAAGCGCGGCGTGGCCTTCATGATTTCAAGACCTGACCGGTTTTCGCCCAGATCGATGTCCAGAATCCAGCAGTGCCAGTGTGCGCCGTGATTTTGAGCGGATGAAAGCGCCTCGTTGAATGAGTCGACGCAAGTTATTTTAAATAAAGGGGATGTAAAGTTACTCTCAAGTGATTTCAGGATGTGGCGATCGTCGTCGACAATGAGCAGGTTGACCTTGGATTTGAATTGCGAGAGCGTTGTGTTGGCAAAATCGGTCATAGATCGTCGCCGGTGCTGGAAAATTTGTTTAAAGAAATATACATTCGTTAAAAGATGGTTGGTAAGGGATATTTATTTTACGGGGATGGTGCTATCTATTCGAAATACCCGCGAAAGCCGGTATCCGGTTGCCGAAACGAGATGATAAAAACTCGATGTAATAAAACGTTATCTGAAGCCGGTTATTGCACGTATGCGCAATGAAACATCGTGCTACAGCTCTTCTGCATTGATAAAATATGCGGAACAACATGGATTTAAGAGAGATATTCTTTTTAAAGGGATTGAAAGCAAAGCAGAAATTCTTCAGAATCGCCATGAATGGATTGATCTCCATTCATGGTCAGCACTGGCGAAAAATTTTGAAACCTGCGGGGGAAATTTATTTGACGCAGGAATGGAATTAACCGAAAATCAAGCTGCATATTTCCCGCTATTGTTTTTAAAAATAGCATCGATGCGGATGATTTTAAAAAATTATTCCAGGATTTATAAAAAAAAGATATCCCCATTAATATCGCTGACTATAAAAGAATCCTCAAGAGGGGTTATTGACGTTTTTTTTACCCCTAAAGATCGGTTAAAATATTCTTCCCAGATTTGTGATTTTAATCGCGGTTGCACATTCGCAGCGGGCCGATTGAAAAACCTGCGTGAGGTACATATAACTGAAATAACGTGCGCTGCTCGAAGCGAATCACCTTATTGTCACTATCAGCTGACATGGACTCCCCTGCCGGGAATTATTCAACGAATAAAAGATTCCCTTTATTTCCGCTTCCGCAGCCAGAAAGCCATTCTCGCCCACATGGAGGAGACCTATAATAACCTCCAGGCCCAATACAACGAAGCAAAGCAGCTCAACGAGCAACTGTCCGTCACTCTTGCCGAAAAAGCCCGGCTCAGCGAAACCCTTCAGGACCTGAACATCAACCTCGAACGCAAGGTAGCGGAGCAGACGTCGGATATCCGTTCAAAAAACGCCGAGCTTGAAAAG